>JAYTAK010000396.1:0-9768 GCA_043737515.1 Candidatus Kuenenia sp.
GGGACGTAAGTCCCCTGATTTTTGCAGTGTCCACGCGGTCAATCAGGGGATTGACATCCCCCGCTCGCCAAAGAATTACATCAATTCCGACCGCCCGCAATATAGTTGGGATTTCTCGTGGGCCAGGCTTCCAGCCTGGCATCCATTAAAGAAAACGTCATGTTCTTAACAGCATTGACAAGCTGGAAGCTTATCCCACGATTAAAACCACAGTCCACATGCTGCGACGTGGATTGGCATGTGGCGGCAGTTAATCGAACAGGTAGCTCACCGATTCGTTGCGATGCACGCGGCGAATGGCTTCGCCGAGCAATTCGGCAACGGAGACCACCGTCAGATTCGTCAGCCTGTGTGGCTGGCTGATCGGGCAGGTATTCGTAACCACAATCCCATCGACGCCCGCACGTTCCAGACGTTCGATGGCCGGACCACAAAGGACCGCATGTGTCGCGCCGAGATAGATTCTCTTCGCACCGTGCGAGCGAACGACTTCCACTGCGCCGCAGATAGAACCTGCGGTAGTGATCATGTCATCAAAAATCAATGCCGTTTTGCCCTCAATCGGGCCGCCGATCAGGTTGGCTTGTCGTGTCTCCAGCGCATTCGCGCGGCGTTTATCGACAATCGCCAGTGAACCACCCAGATGCTCGACATGCTGCAGCGTCCGCTTGATGCTGCCTTCGTCGGGACTGATGATGACCAGATCTTCCTGCGAAATCCCCAGCGACAAAAAATGTTTGTCCAGAATCGGTGCGGCATAAAGATGATCGACGGGGACGTCAAAGAATCCCTGAATCTGAGCAGCATGAAGATCCATCGTGAGGACTCGATGGGCACCGGCCTCGACAATCAGATTTGCGATCAGCTTCGACGTGATCGGCACTCGACCGGAATCCTTGCGGTCCTGCCGCGCGTACCCGAAATACGGCATGACCGCAGTGATCCGCGCAGCACTCGCGCGACGACACGCATCGATGAGCACCAGCAGCTCAACAAGGTTTTCGTTAACCGGAGGACCGGTTGGCTGAATCAGAAACACATCGCATCCGCGAATGTTCTGATTCAGTTTGACACTGATCTCGCCGTCTGGAAAATTCCCGACGTCAACGTGCCCCAGGCTGATCCCAAGGTAATTTGTGATTTCGCGGGCCAAATCCGGGTTGGCTCGACCGCTTAGAATTGTCAGGTGCTCGTACATTCGCAGTGTATGGCAAAATGGGCACGTTGGGCGGCGGAAGGCTGATTTATCGAAGTCTTCGTGAAGGCCAGACCTGAGAAATCTCTAAAATCAGCGACGAAGTGAAATCCTGACAAGTCGCAGCCCTTGAGTCAATCAGCGCAAGATACGTTGGGCAGAGAAACCCGAGACTGCATGGAAATTGCCAGACCAGACGTAAGAGAAGGTCCAACCGGAGTGGCCGTGATTCTTTGCTCAAAAACATGATGCACATCGCACTGTTCCGAGCGACCGCGATCGCGATAAAGTGCGGAATACTCAAGGATTTCAAAGTCTGCCGCCTGTTCAACGACTTTGAATGCCACGGCGTGCGGTTCAATGCCGTGAGGAACCAGCGTCATTTCGCCGGGGTAATCTTCCTCCGCCACCGTGGGAAAGTTGATATTCCAGAAATGTCCGATCGGTAGCCGGTATTCGGGTTCCATGATTCGGCGTACCACGCGAGTAACATGCTTCGACAGGACATCCCAGTCCACCGGGAAATTGCCATTCAGCAGCCGAGAAAGAGCAATCGCTGGTACACCAAGCAGCGCGGCTTCACGAGCGGCCGCGGCGGTCCCGGAATAAAACAGATCGACTCCCAGATTGGCTCCGGGATTGATTCCTGCCAGAACAAAATCAGGTGGCGACTTCAACAGATGCCGCAGTCCGACTCGGACGCAGTCCGCCGGCGTGGAGTTCACAATGCGGATGTCTCCAAAGGGTTCGACATGGCGTCGTTCGACGCGAATGGCATTCTTCGTATCGACAGCATGGCCCTTGGAACTGTGGCAGGTGGCTGGTGCGACGACAGTAACATCGCCCAGCGGCAGCAATGACTGATAAAGTGCGGCCAGTCCGGGAGCGTCGAATCCATCGTCGTTGGTAATCAGAAATCGCACGGTACATTGGGCCTTTATCTGCGGATAAATTCAAAGTGGGATAAGCTTCCAGCTTGTCATCGCTGTTTCAAAACATGGCGTTTTTTTCAATCGACGCTGCGCCGTCGCCTGCGGCTCAGGGTTAAACGTGCTGAATGCCAAGCCAATCGCTTAATTCTCAGGAATCCGGCGACAACTCAGGCCTGGCGGGCTGTTGATTTAGGGACAATCAGGAGTGTTTTCGTTTAACCCGATGCCATAGGCGAGGCGTTTCGAAGGGATTCCTCCCCGTTGGGTCGGGTTAAACCAGTAAATCAACAGACCGCTGGACCGCGCAGCGTCCTACGGGACCAATCTCAGGAATCATCGTGCGTAATGGCCGCGAAAACGAGTCCTCTCTGGCTGAAGTATCGCTTCCAGGAACTTCTTGACTCGAATTCTGCGTTCCCATAGGTTCCGTGCAATCGCGGGGTTCGGCAGCCGTTTTGACCGAAGCACGTCGAAATTCTGTGAATTTATCAGTCTCTAAGGAACATTTTGAAATGGCCGATCTGATCGCACCGCATGGTGGATTGTCAGAACCTGTATGCTGCACTGTTGGTGAAAAGGACCGAGATGCATTCCTCTCAGAAGCAAAGACATTACCTCAGGTCCCGGTTTCTGCTGCTGATCTCTCCAGTGTTTACCGTTTTGGCGACGGAACGCTCAGTCCGCTGACAGGGCCGATGAACTCGGCGGTTTACAATCAGGTACTCGATGAATGTTATGTCGTCAGCAACGGCCAGAAATACGCCTGGACGATTCCGATCGCGTTCCCGATCACTGCTGATCAGTCCAAGACGCTTAAAGCTGGTCAAAAAGTGGCGATCACCGGCCCAACCGGTGACATCGTCGCCACACTGGACGTAAACGACGTCTACGCCTGGCCGAAGTTGAAGTACCTGCGATCAGTGTACCTGACAGATCGCATCGATCATCCAGGTGCCGACATGGTCATCAAAGGCGAAGCGGCGAACTCGCACCTGATCGGTGGTGAGATCAAAGTTCTGCCACAGCCAAAGAATCCATCGTTCGGCAAATACGTGTTGACGCCGCGCGAAGTTCGCAAGCTTCTGGCTGGCAAAGGCTGGAATGCCGTCGTCGCATTTCAGACACGCAACCCGCTGCATCGTGCCCATGAGTACGCTCTGGTGTACGGACTGGAAACTCTGCTGCAGCAGGGACTGAATGCCGGTGCGTGTCTGAATCCTCTCATCGGAGAAGTCAAAGGCGACGACGTCAACGCTGAGATCCGCATGCAGACCTATGAAAAGCTGATCACTGACCGCTCACTGGGCGATGGCGACAGCGATGCCAGTCTGTGGGGCCCACGTAACGAATCGGTCCCGGATCGCGTTGTTCTGTTGGGTCTGGACATCAAGATGTTCTACGGCGGTCCAAAAGAAGCCGTGATGCATGGCATCTATCGCCAGAACATGGGCTACACGCATCTGGTCATCGGACGTAAGCACGCGGACGCTCCGTACAACAACGGCGAATCCATCTGGGGCGACTTCGACGCTCAGGAGATTTTCAAGAAGCTCGGCGGAGACCTGAAGATCAAGACCGTCAACGTTGGCTTCGCGGCGTACTACGAATCCGCCGGTCGCGTCGATCTGATGGAACGCCACAAGGACGAAAAACCATGGTCCATCAGCGGCAAAGACATCCGCGCGACTCTGCAGAAAGGCGACCTTGTCGATGGCCGCATCATGCGACCGAGCACTTCAAAGATCCTGTCCGCCGCAATGAAGGCTGGCTGATCCCTGTTAATCTGTGCTGGTCTCGACTAAGGAGTCTGACCGCGAAATCGCGGAGCCTGTGGCATCATTGATGTTGCAGGCTCTTTTTTTTCAATGGCCCGCTTAGTTGTTGGGAATCTGCACTGCAATTATGAGCGAGATTGCCACTGGAGTTCCATGATTAGACTTCCGGTGTACGTACATGCGACCTCACCATTCTTGAATCGGACAGCCCGACAGGAGGTGTTGTTTTCTAGCCACGAAAAGCCACAAAAGACCCAGCGTGGGCTTCGCCCGCAACCCATTGGTCAGAGCGGGGACGCAGAAACACAGGTGACAGAAAAATTGGTGACAGAAAAATGGGAGCAAGAAAAATATTTTCATTCTGCTCAGCAAACGGTGAGAGTCTAGTTTTTGTGGGAAGAATTTCGATGAGGAGACTGTCAAGTTTTTAGTTGGTTTCGGCTCGGGCGGTTAGGAACGACGGGATTTCCGTCACGATCGGGGCTCGTCCCCATCGAGCGATGATCATCACCAGACAAGAAGTCCGGACGGCGTTTTCGCCACTGCGAAGCTTGCCTCCGTAGGGCGTTGATCATTGGAATCACGGCTCCATGCGGACGAGCCGCAATGGTGGCCATGTACGGATTCCGGGTGGTGGCTGGTGATGATCCTCGCTCGACGGAGACAAGCTCCGCCGGGGCGTAAATTGGGTTGCCGGCAAAGCCCGCGCCAAGATTCATTTTTCTGTCACCAATTTTCTTGTCACACCCGCCCCACCTTCTGTTGAGAGCAAGCTGATAATCTTCGCGGCACAACAAGAAATCAACTGTTAGTAGTACAAAGAATCACTCATTTCATGGATCGTGTTTTACTTTCTTTGTGCTTTTTGTGTTGTTTCGTGGCTAGTAAAAAACGGGTCAATTGCTCGCGAATTCGATGAATTCCAGATGCTTCAATCCCAGTGAATAAGCGGGCCATTGTTTTTTGTTCCTTCTGGCCTTGAGTATTGCACAATTAGTCAGCGTTGTTGTTGTTCTTTCGCTGGTGCAAACTCACGTTGCCCGAATGGCGATCTGCAGGCATACTGCGGTAAACTTCCACTACGTTTTCCGCAATGGATTGCAGCGATGCAAACTGGCACCACTCTCGTCCTGATCCTGTATACATGGTGTGCATTCAGAAGCGGACTGCATGTTGATCAGCGGCCCGCCGCAATGCCACTTGAGCCGAAGAGTTCGGTGTCGGTCACCGATGTCGTTCAGCATTGGACAGAAGCGATGAATGAAATTCATCGCGCGGATGCGGAGTTCGTGCGATATACCTACGATCTCACGTACGAAACAACCACCGTCGCGGAAGGACGGCTTGTGTGTGAAGCCGGTTCGCGACAATTCGTGTCCCTCAAGCCAATGAGCGGCAACATCGGAAGAACACGCCTTAAGAAATCAGGCAAGCCATTTGACGTTCGACCAGCGTGCGCCGAACGATTCATCATTGAACATGGCGCATTGTGGGAAATTGATGACGATCACAGAACGGCACTCAAGCTCAGGTATGATCCCACGCCGAAGACAACTCTGAGCCTCACCCCGAAATGGTCTGTTTGGGAGTGCTTCGCGAACTTCGGCGAAGCCTATTACACAGGATTCAAAGGTCCTGGCCAATTTGTGGGTCCGGTGAAAACTTCGGAAGCGGGAGTCACGCTGCTCAGCTCGAATTTCGACAACCGATTCACAATCACCATCACCCAAACCAAGGCAACATATTTCCGTCTGCACCTTGTACCAAAATCTCAACGGGATGCAGCATGGTGTTCCGAAGTCGATGTTTTGTTGTCTCGCGCAACGTGGCTTCCCGATGCGGTTCAATTCATCGACTCTGCAGGAACGAAGATCAATGTCTACGTGATTAAGAAGCGAAGAATTAACGACTGTGCAGAGACGATTCGACATCTGTTTGAACCGGACTTGACGATGTATGACATTCACACGCCTGGTGAGATGACTCCGGTAGCGGCTGCACAATAGTTCCTGCTGACTCGCATTCGTCCGCGATCGATCGACTACTTTGTGTTGAGGGCGAAATCCTGGTTCAGCGACAAATTAAGTGCGCGCCTTAGCCGCAGGGATTATCCGATGAGTTCGAACTTAGCGAGGTGGAGGGCATAGAGTTTGGCGATGAAGTAATCACGGTCACGGTAGCCATAGGCGGATCTCTGGAGCGCGCCGATCTTGTTGTTAATGGCTTCGAGTCGACCGGTCGAGATCGGGAATTCGTACCAGTTGAGAATGCCCGTTCGATGTCCTTCAAGGGTGTTGGCCAGCGTCTGCAGAAGATTGATGCCGGAGGCCCGGGCGCGGGCGCACCAGCCTTTGTCGCAAAAAACAATAGCAGCGGCGGACATCGGGGCTGCTCATCCAGACGACGCGCAGATTCTGGGGGCGATAAACGTCTGCTCACCGGCACTCGGCTTGATACGAAGACTTTGGCTATGGAATCTCAAGGCATGTGGCAGCATTCATGTCGTCGGCTATGCTCTGCGAGACTACGGAGCGAATATGAACAGCGAATTGCGGCCTTCGACGATGAACCCGTCGGTGTCCGCAGCGACATTCTGGATTCTGTCGATCTGCCCCGAAGTCCAGGCGACTGTGATTTTGTCTACGGTTGTACTTGAGCCAAGTCCGAAAACCATGCGACGTTCGTTGCTGGCTTGATAGCCGTCACCCATGGTGAGCTGACGGACAGAAATCTCCCCTTGCGCTTCGACCGTCACTACGCATCCGGATGCGTCTCGTGCCCCAGAGGTTGCGACCAGACGCAGTGCCAGAAAATGTCCGCGTTCGGACGTGGTATTGGTCAGGAGAGCGACAGGTTCATCCAGATGCGCGATGACGAGATCCTCCGCACCATCCTGATTCCAGTCGAGCCTTGCCATGCTGCGTCCAAGGTATTTGCCTTCGAAGTACGACCCGAGGGTTACGGCTTTGGCTTCCTGAAATCGGAGTCCATTGATGTTGTGAAAGAACTGGGGAGGCATTCGATATGGCGTTTTCTTATCGGGATAGCTGTCAACATGACCGTTGGTGACCACGATGTCCGGCAGTCCATCCAGTTCTGCGTCAATCGCTTGTGTTCCAAAGCCAAGCATTCGAAGACTGGGGATTGCCAGATCAAACCTCTGAGTTGCATCCTCGAACATCCAGGAATCGCCAAGCGAGCGATACAGCGTGTTTGTTTCGTCCAAAAAATTCGTCACGAACAGATCGAGACGACCATCGCGATCAAGGTCTTCCGCCACGATCCCCATGCATGCTTCGGATTGACCATCGGCATTGACACCGACTCCTCGCAGCATGGCGGACTCAATAAATCGTGGCTCTGAGTCATCAGTTTGAGTGATGTTCTCAAAGTAAAAGTTCGGAACGCCGTCATTCGCGATAAACAAATCCATCTTTCGATCGGAGTTGAGATCTGCCGCGACAATTCCCAGACCTTTACCATCGGGAATTAAGATCCCCGCTGTGGCCGTGACATCTCGAAACAGGTCATTGCCTTCGTTCAGCAGCACCTGATCCTGAGCTGAAGGAAAGTCGCGAGGTGAACAGCGACCATATCGCCGTTCATTATCACTGCAGATTCTCGTGAGCACGTCTCCGGCCAGGTAATTCACGAAGTACAGATCTGGAAAGCCATCCTGATTCAAGTCGCAGATCAGGCAGCTTGTCGTCCAGTCGTCTCCGGCACCAGTCATGGCTGAAGTGGCGTCAGAAAAAGTGCCATCGCCATTATTCCTTAACAGGCGATTCAGACCCACGTTTGCAACCAACAGATCCGCGAATCCATCGCCATTCAAATCGCCGACACTGGCTCCCTGACTGTAATCCACACAAGGTGGAATTGCAGAGTCACTGACGTCAGAAAACTTCTGTCCCAGCCGATTCAGAAAAACGCGGTCCGTCGAAGCGGTATTCGGCTCTATCATCGCGCCAGGCAGAGTTCGCGATCCTTGCGTGAAGAACACATCTGACCGTCCATCCATGTTCACATCAATGACTGCCACGCCGCCTCCCGTAAAGTCGTACGGTCGAAGCTGAGCGATCCGTGGCACCGGCATTCCATTGTCGTACTGAAAACTGAGACCGGCAGCCAGCGCGTCGTCAGAAAAAGAAACGCGGCCGACCGAGTCAACATTGTCTGCGGCCTGTGGGGTCAGGGCACTCGACTGTAACTCAGAATTCAACGGATGCGACAGTCCGCTCAGTTCGATTGTCAGAGCCGGATTGAATGCCGGATCTGTGCGTTCCAGCGGCATTTTTGCGATCTTGAGTCGAAGTGATTCAATTGAGGTCTCCGCCCAGTCTGGCGGGACTGGGGCTTGAGCGGCAATCAGCGTCCATGCATAGGCTTCCCAAAGCAGTCCCAATGACTCAGCCGCTTCCTTCGCTGCCAGTGCGTGCTGCAGAAATTCGCTATGTGAATTTTGGGAATCAGAGTTCGCCGATCCAGTGGCGAAGCCCGAGGCATCAAGCTGCCTTTCGTAGTGTTCAAGGGCCGTTGAACGCTGCAGAAATACCCGCGACTCTGGGATGCGATCGAGCCGGATCAGAGTCTGCCCCAGATGATAATTTGTACTGACCGAATTGGGATCTGTTTTCAGTGACTCCCAGAAACAACGTGCGGCCTGTGCGTCTGCGTTGAGTCGCAGCGCCAACTGGCCTGCCGTGTTCAGAACCTGCGGATGCTTCCACGAAGAAAGCGGTAGGGCTGCCTGCCATGCACGCAGCTCTTCGTCAGTGCCGACCCGCAGCAGAATCCGACCGAGTTCTGCGTGGGCCTCCGGAAAGTCAGGCTGCAGCGCAATTGCACGGCGGCAGGAACGCTTTGCGTCCTCAAACTCTTTTGCAAGGAACTCGATGTGTGCCTGCGCCAACGCGAGACCGGCGCAATCCGGATCGGAGAGGCGGAGCTGCTGAACATAGTCTGCGTCCGGATATGCGAGTTCACCTCGCATCAACAACTGCACCTGTGTCGCGGCTTTTGACGACTGGCGCAACACTCGAATCTGATACGGAATGAGGTCCCACGAACGCGTCTGCAGGCTCAGCACAAAGACTAACCGCTCGTTGGCGATGAGATGTTCGGGATCATCGGCCAGCACCTCGCGAAAAAAAGCTTCGGCCTGTGAAACCTTCCCTAGACGTTCAAGCGAGATATTTCCCGCCATGATTCGAGCGTCACTGAACACTCCAGCTGCACCGGACGAGACGCGCTGGCAATAAGCAATCGCTTTATCAAATTCTTCGTGTTCCGCAGCAACAATGGCCGACAGCAATAGTCCACCCGGATGATTTGCATCGCGATCAAGAATTTGTTTCGTAAGCGACACGGCCCGTTGTTCGTCGTGACGATCAATCGCCTCGCGCGCCTGAAGCACCAACTCCTCGGTCGCGGGACTGGACATCAGCCACCAGCCGAGAAGTGCCAGGATCAGCAGTGCGGCAATGATCAATTGAACTGGGCGAAGACTGGCCATCTGACACTGTGACTGCAGCAAATTGAAAAACGCCGAAGTCAGGGCACTTCGGCGTTTGCGAACGGAAGATCAAAACGTTTTTCTGATGAGATTTACTGGACCGAAGAATACGGCGTATTGCCGTCCAGGAAGGAACACCAGGCTACAAGACAGACTGCCGGACAGAGTTTTATCGTTGCTTCATATGTTTACTCGGCAGCATGTGCCTGCAATTCTTTGTCAGTCACATGGAGCCATCCGTTATTTCGTCATACCTTTCTGCATCAGTTCCTGATCGAATGCAACGCCCGCATTCGGATCTTCCTGTTGTGCGTTCTCGCCATCACCACCGGTTTGCGGTGGCGGGGCATT
>JAYTAK010000397.1:0-4234 GCA_043737515.1 Candidatus Kuenenia sp.
GCCGGAACTGCGCTCCGCTTGGTCCGGCCTACACACTGTTACCAGCGAACCGCCCGGAGGCCTTCCACGTCGTTGAAGTGTACGTCTCGGGTCACCAGGGTTAACGAATGTTGCATGGCTGATGCCGCAATCCAAATATCGTTGTCGGGAATTGGTCGGCCCTTGCGTCGCAGCAAGCTCTTGATTTCGCCATAGAGGCGAGACGTTTTTTCATCACAGGGCAACGATACGGCGTCAGTCAGAAAGGATTCAATGCGTTGCATGTTTTCATCGACATTGGCGGAGTTGCACGCTCCATAGAACATTTCTCCTGCAATTGTCGCAGAGACATAAAATTCATCGGTCGCTGCTGCTCGACTAACGACCGATTGCTCTCCACTCAAAATCGCGATGACGATGTTCGTGTCCAGCAGGTATTTACCATTCATTCACGCTCACCTGTTCGCATCCCGCTTCGATGGCGTCGGTCATCGTTTTCGCATCAGCGGCGCTAATTGTTCCGGAGTACTGCTTGAGTACATCCCAGCGCATCCCGGTGCCGGTTTTTTTTAATGCACGAACGTACTCAAGTACGCATCGCTGGGAGTTTGGTTCAAGGTCGTCAAGTTCGGCATGTATCTGAGATGCAATGTCTGTGCTCATGGTCGATTTTCCAGCGGCCCACGGAATGATTGCGGTGCAGAGCGACTGTCCTGCCCCAGCTACATTCCCAGAGTCAGAATTGTACTGTGCCTTGCCGCAAATTGCCAGATATTGATAAGCACTGATGTACAAGTGATTCGGCAAAACTCGTTTAACCGTTAGCCGCAGGCGTACGCAAAACGAAGCGAACGAGTACGTCTGCGGCTGACTGTTAAACGAAAAGACTTCTGCTTCAGTGCCTATTGAGATTGCCAAACCGACATGGACACGGAAGTTCGCGTCATTGCGGATGAGGCACACCTTTCAACGGAACCAACGCCGTGACCACGGCGATGTTATCCATGGCCTGGATGAGCAACTGCACCAGCAGCGTTGTTCCCAGAATCCATTCGAACGAGGTTTGTGGCAGATGCCGCAGCACCGAGCGGCCTGTTCAGCAAACGTTGAGAGTTTTGTTTTGGTGAGAAGATTCTCGCAAAGCGACAGATGTCCGCCGACGGAGCGGCGGACCTACGTAGGCGAGCCGCTCCGTTGGCTCGCACCAGACACGGCGGCAATGCCAGTTATGCAACGTAGTGATGTTGGGTTGCGTGCGAAGCGCGCTAAGACAAATACTGCCATCCAGAAGAAACACACGGCCAGCGTTCCAATCAGTCCCAGTTCCTCACCTATCACGTCAATTACAAAGTCTGTATTGGCTTCAGGCAGGTAGCTGAGTTTCTGCCAGCCGCTGCCGATCCCGGTTCCTTCCAGTCCACCCGAACCGATCGACATTAAAGCTCCAAGATGGCGGACACACCAGCAGTGTCGGCATTTTCGTTTAACGGCAGCGGCAGGCGGAGGCGTATCGCAGCAATGACGCATGCGGCGTGCCGTCAAACGAATACATCGATCACGCCCTCGCCCACATTCTTGCGAACCGGGCTCCAATTAGCCCACAAAAGTTGCTGCCTTTGCCGTGTTTCTTTCGGCAGGTCCCGCCCCTCTTCAGAATGGTGGGCGCAGGCACGGCGCGTAGTGGTGGTGATTGCACTTAGTCTCGGAGCTGGATCATTCCTGAAGGCGTCTGTCAAGACCGGAAAGCGGCAAATGCGGCTGCGGGATGATTGTGCCTCATCACCGGCAATTTCGTTCTGGCAAGTCGCTGATTCGACCTTATGATCCCAGCCAAGTGTTTTCAGGAAGATGCGTACCACTTCGAAAGGGATGACGATGCTAACGACATGGCTGAAATCCGGCAAAACGGCGGAGACTGAGGACAGGAAATCCGAATTTGGAGCAGTGAGCCAGCAAGGGATCTCCGACGCGACGCCGATGGGCGCGAATCTGGTAATGGGCGGCGCGACGTTTCGTGTATGGGCTCCTCAGGCACTGGAAGTGCATCTTCGCCTGGCACGGAAGGACAATATCATCAACGCCGATGGTGATCCCTTCGCCCCGTCGCCGGAGACAAGACTGCAGTTAGGTGCCGATGGTCACTGGACTGGTTTTGTGCAGGGTGTGCAGGAAGGTGACCGTTATCGCTTTCATGTGATCGGGAATCCGCAGCCGCTCGTTCGCGATCCGTTTGCGCGGGAATTGGACTTTCACGGCTGGCCAAACGTCGATTGCATTGTCCGCTCCGCATCTTCATACCCGTGGCACGACACCGGATTCCGGACGCCGTGGTTTCATGAGGCAATCATTTATCAGCTTCACTTCGGGACCTGGTAT
Source organism: Candidatus Kuenenia sp. (assembly GCA_043737515.1). Classification (GTDB taxonomy): domain Bacteria; phylum Planctomycetota; class Planctomycetia; order Planctomycetales; family Planctomycetaceae; genus SXXK01. Next base: position 2,356 of record JAYTAK010000397.1, read on the forward strand.
GCTGTCGATAATCAGAGCCGTGACGAGCGACCAAATCGCATCGGGACGTTTCTGGACGCCGTCGAACGGATTCCGTATCTCGCTGAATTGGGCGTGACCTTCATTCAGCCGCTCCCGGTGACCGAGTTCAATTCGGTGCCGAATCCATCAGATCCTTCACCGCGCAGCCTGGGCTACAATGGAACGGACCTGTTTTCCCCGGAGATGGATTACAGCGTGGAAGAAAAGGATCTGCAACGGTATCTCACCATGGTCAACCGGCTGCTCGCAGACAAAGGACAGCCGCCGCTGGAGCTGAAGGATCTGATACCACAGGTCAACCAGCTCAAGGTGTTCGTCGATCTCTGCCATCTTTACGGCATGGCCGTAATCTTTGACGCGGTTTACAACCATGCAGGTGGCTTTTTCGGCGACGAACAGAATCTCTACCAGTTCCGCGATGACAGCGGCGGCGAACTCTATTTCACCCCGCACGGCTGGGCCGGTGGTTTGATCTTTGACTTCAGCAACGACGGCGTGCGGCAGTTCCTGATCGACAACGCGCGGTTCTTCCTTGACGAATACCATGTGGATGGTTTCCGATATGATGAGATTTCCGTCATCGATCGGTTCGGCGGATGGAATTTCTGTCAGGATCTCACGGGGACTGTCAAACATCACCGTCCGTCGAGTCTGCATCATGCCGAGTTCTGGAATGATCAGCCGTTTTGGGCGACTCGTACTCGCGACGAAAACGGCGCTGGCTTCGACACCGTGCTGACAGCCGGAATCCGGGACGCCGTGCGCCATGCGATGGCGCAGGCAGCGGCCGGACAGGGGGCGTCCGTGAATCTGGATTCTGTTCGCGACTCGCTGCGACATCCCTTCGGATTCTCATCCGCCAATCAGGTCGTGAACTGTCTGGAGACTCACGACCGCCAGCGAGTCCAGAACGACAATGATCGCGAACCGCGAATCGCGGCACTTGCGGATTCCACAGATGCCCGTTCCTGGTATGCACGCAGCCGATCGCGAGTGGCGAACGGACTGTTGCTGACCGCCCCCGGTCTGCCGATGCTGTTCATGGGACAGGAATTCCTGGAAGACAAGTATTGGACTGACGATCCTGACAACCACCCAGGCAACCTCATCTGGTGGGATGGACTCAAGAGTGATCAGTCGATGCAGGATCACCTGAAGTTCATGCAGGATCTGATCTGGTTGCGACGGCGGCATCCGGCACTTCAGGAAGGATCCGTTAATCCGTATTACGTACACAACGATAATCGGATTCTCGCGTTTCAGCGCTGGATCGAAGGCAGTGGGCGTGACGTCATCGTCGTGGCCAGCCTCAACGAATCGACGTTCGATCAGTACGAACTCGGTTTCCCGCAACCGGGCCGCTGGTTCGAAGTCTTCAACAGCGACTTTTACGACAACTTCCCGAATGAGTGGGTTGCGGGAAATGGGAGCGTGATTGAAGCGTTCTCGAATCCCCGAGATGGCATGCCCGCCTCGGCCACGATTCGCATTCCTGCAAATGGACTGTTGGTGTTCGCGCGAGACCCTGGGAACTGATTCGCGTGACCGTTGCGAGTGGAGAGGAAAGCTCTCCACCGCAATCGTTCCTGTCCCCGTAGCTGAATTCTTACGTGGGGTAAGCTTCCAGCTTGCCATCGCTTGTTGAATATTCCATGTTTCTTGAAGAGCAATGACAAGCTGGAAGCTTATCCCACGTTTAAGTCTGCAGGCAAAAAAATCAACGCATGGCGTCGTGCAGAACCCGCTCGATAACCGTATCGAACGTCAGGCCAGCCTGCGTCACCGCCGCAGCAAAACCGGCGTCGGGGGAGAGGCACGGGTTGGCGTTGATTTCCAGAATCCACGGCTGACCGTCTGC
>JAYTAK010000398.1:0-1785 GCA_043737515.1 Candidatus Kuenenia sp.
GTTCTCGGGCCGCTCAATCCCGTGATTCCGGCGTTCATCAATATCGGGCAACGGCTGGAAGGTGTGGGAGAAAGCGAAGAGTTGAAAGCCTTCACCACCGCCGGATTTTTTGGCACCGAGTTCGGCCCGATGAACCTACCGTTTCCCGCCGATGCCGCGCAGTCCGTTCGTCCGCCTGGATCAATGACCGGCGGGCGATTCGTCAATCGCCATCAGTTGTTTCAGAAGCTGGTCGCCCGGAATCCTCAACGCAGATTCATGAGTGACTATCAACAGGAATCGATGCTGCGGTCCTTCGACAACGCTAATCGCCTGCTGAGTTCCGGGCATCGCGAAGCATTCGATATCAGTCTGGAGCCGGAATCGAGTCGAATCCCGTATGGTGAAAGTCGTTTCGGTCAGGGCTGTCTGCTGGCGCGGCGACTGGTAGAATCCGGAGCGAGGTTCGTGGAAGTCACGACGGAATACGTTCCGTTTCTGCACTGGGATACGCATTCGAACGGCCATGAGACGCTGGAACGGATGCACACAGAAATGGATTTGCCGATCGCGCGGTTGATTCGCGATCTCGAACTGCGCGGGATGCTCGATCGAACTCTGGTGGTCATCGCATCAGAGTTCAGTCGCGATGCGCTGATTGAAGGAGTTCCCGGTTCGACAGCAACGGATCAGGCGACAGATCGAGTCGATCAGGTCACGGAGATCAAGCACTATGGGCTCCACCGTCATTTTACCGGAGGAACCAGCGTCGTGATGTTCGGCGGCGGCATGAAACGCGGTTTTGTGTATGGCAGAACGGCTGACGAACGTCCATTGATTGCGGTGGAGAATCCGGTCTCGATCGCCGACCTGCACGCCACGATAATGACGGCCATGGGCATCAGCCCTCAAACGGGTTTCGACATTGAAGGCCGACCGTTTTATGTGACTCAGGACGGACAAGGGAAAGCCGTCCGTGAATTATTTGCCTGAAGGTTCCGGCGGTATCTGTGATTCTTGTACCTGTGATTCCCGTACCTTGGACATTCATGTCCGAGGCATTGCCGGGGGAACATCCGGTATAGCCAGATTCCTGCAGCGCAAAGGGGCACTGCTTCGAGCGGCACTTGATGGCGAAGCGACGGACATGAATGTCCATCCTACGAAGGACATTTTCGATTCGCTACTTCTTTCGGTTCCGACCTGTTTTCGCGGGGACCCACGTATTCGCGCTGGTCACATTAATATCGTGCGCTTCCTTCGCGGAAATCGGCTGGTTGGTCCCGACCATGGACGACGACCGCGACTGACCGGCGATGCGGGGTTCGTACTCTGCTGCTCCGTCGTCGCGGCGATTGCGGGCAGACGAAAACAGAAATCCCAGATTGGTATTCGGCATCTTCCCGAATCGCTGCAGCACAATCAGAGTCAGGAACACCAAAAGTGCGCCGCCCAGTGTCCACGCTGTCATGGCAAATGACGCGGGTGACATCGCGGACACCAGAAACAAACAGCATCCTGACCCCAGTGCCAGAATGAACACCGACGCCAGAAGGCTTCCGTTATCGTTCCGATTGTGGTGAAATCGTCTGGGCATCTGCTGACTCTCCGGACGGCCTTTGAACCCTTCGCAAACTGCGCGGGTTCCGCAGTTCCTCTTGGAGGGTTCGCCATTCGTTCCAGTTCAATTCTAGCGAATCGCTCTGAAAGCGACAGAGCAGCCGGGGCAGAAAATTTGTCTGAAGATTTTCGTTCGATCGCCGGGTTACTCAGTCTGCCGCACGCGGCGCATGATCGCTTCCATGT
>JAYTAK010000399.1:0-4231 GCA_043737515.1 Candidatus Kuenenia sp.
CTGCACACACCCTACATGAATCACTGAATCAACAGTCCGCTAGCCGCGGGTTGCGCATTCGGTCAGCACCGGCGGCTAGCGCCTTGCCGCTCACAAAACCTCAAATCTGACCGCGCGGAGTTTAGTCTCCAATGTCGGTATTCTCGATTAACGGCAAGCCGCAGACGCGGTCGAAACGTGACCACGACGCCTGTGGATTGCCGTTAAACCCGGATTATTCATGTATCGCGAGACGCTCTTCGTAACGCATTGATGGAAAAGGAGTTACGACTATCTTGCCCAAAACACCGCGCAAAATCAGCCGGCACGCGTTAGCGTCCGGTTCTCCCGCAGCGTAACAAACCGTGAGCTAACGCTCAGCGGCTGATGAATAATCCGGGTTAAACGATGGACGACCAAAACAACAGCTCGTCGGCAGCCATGAAGCTGCGTCGCTTCGGCAAGCGCAGGCTGTTTCTGTACTTTTTCTTTGCATTTCAGGAATTGACTCAAGCGATTGCTGTGAGTTTGCCGATCGCAACGGTGGGGCAGTACGTACATGCCACTGAACAGGAAGAGAACATGCTGTTTCGGAAATTTTTCACGCCCCGCAAGAACTCGGAAGACCGAGTCGAGCGCGTCCGACGTCGGGCGGGGATCGAGCAGTTGGAAGATCGACTGTGCCTCGGCGGGCTGGGGAGCATTCCGATTCCTTTGAGTCCTGCCGCCATCGATGCTCCATCGACACTCGACACGAGCCTGCTGCAAAGCCATGTCGCCTATGAATCGGCAGCGGAGACTGGGCACGAGCCGATATCAATCCGCTACGACTTCCGCGATCAGTCCGGATTTCGGAACCAGATTAGTGCTGAACAGCAACGTGTTGCCGTCGTGGCTCTGAACAACTGGTCAGACGCCACGCATCATCGATTCCAATTTGTTCGTGACACCGAAGCCTCCAGCGACAGGATTTTGAATATCGGCGTCGGCAATCTGCTGGCTCTGGATTATCAAAGCGGCCCAGGCGGAACGCTGGGACTTGGCGGCGGCCAGATCACGACAGTCAATGAACAGACGGAAGTTCGGGGAGTCGTTTGGCTGGATAATCAGGAAACGTGGGACACGAGTATCGGCAACGGAAATCCCAGGGGAACACACGATCTCTTTACCGTCGTGGCTCATGAAACAGGACATGCACTGGGATACCAGGACGCGATTGACGGTCCGGGACTCATGAATAGCCAGTACAAGGGCGAACTCTCGGCAGCCGCCATTGCACAAACAGTTCAAACGTCTTCCGCGCCGACGTCAACCGCAGCCAGTCATGCACCGACGTCGGCACCGGGCCCGTCGTCGTTCGACGTCCATCCGCTCGCCGATCCACAGATCACAACAGCGGATGTGATGCTGCTCCTTGATCGAGCGTCTGCTGCCACTCCAAGTGAAGGGGCCATTATTGCGATCGTGGATCGCCAGGGGACGATTCTTGGAGTGCGGACCGAGGCCAGCGTCGTCGCGCCGAATGATCAGGTGCTGAGTTTCATGATTGATGGAGCTGTCGCGAAGGCCCGTACGGCTGCGTTCTTTGCCAGCGGAGACCCGGCCGTGAGAACAGTTGGCCCGCTCACCTCACGCACCGTGCGTTTCATCAGCCAGTCAACGATTACTCAGCGAGAAGTCGAAGCGGATCCCAACAGCGCAGATCCGACGACACGCGGTCCCGGCTTCGTGGCACCGATTGGTCTGGGAGGACACTTCCCGCCTGAGATTCTGCGCACACCGCCGGTCGATCTGTTTGCCATTGAACATACCAATCGGGACAGCATCATTCATGCTGGAGTCAACGGTATCCGCGAAAACGGCGCGGGAGATGACATCACGCTGACCTCGCGATTCAACGCGGAATTTCTGCCGGGGAAAGGCATCCCGGCACCGGAGTCCTACGGTTTTGTCTCGGGACTCGCGCCGACTCAGCAGTCACGCGGGATCGCGACGTTGCCCGGCGGCATTCCACTGTTCGCTGACATGAACATGGATGGTTTGGGTGATACGCTGGTGGGTGGAATCGGCGTTTTCTTTCCAGGCGCAGATGGGTTCGCCACACACGAACAGGGATTTGTCGCCGGAATTGGCCAAACCGAATCCGAACGCACAAATGCACCACTCGCGCTGGAGGCGGAGTACATTGCGTTCGCAGCGGCGGGTGGCAGTCTGGGTGCGGCTTCCGCTGAATGTGATCCTCCGGCGGCGGTGATCCCTGGCAGCCGATTTGACCTGCCGTTTGGCAATATCACTTTGGTCGGAATCGAACTGGAACTTTTCGGTCCGACACCGGGGATTCAGGGCGTTCGGGATCTGGTCAGCTTTGGCCACAGTCTCGGTCCTGGGACGATCAATGGAACTGATCATCAGGTGAACCCCGCCGGTGATCTGTATCTCATGGGCACGGCAGTTCCTGAAGGCTGGTTGGTTGCTCCAAAGAGCGGCGTCGGCATCACTGCGGCAGAAGTCGATGAAATCATCACTCAGGGGATCGCGGCCGCAGAGAAAACCCGCGCCGCCATCCGCGTGCCGGTCGGTTCCAGGACGAAGATGGTGTTTGCAGTGACAGACACGACAGGTGAAGTTCTGGGTCTCTATCGCATGCCGGATGCCACTGTGTTCTCGATCGATGTGGCTGTGGCGAAAGCCCGCAATACGGCCTACTACGCCGACGCGGCGGCGCTGGAGGTTGTGGATCAGGTGCCTGGAGTTGCGCCCGGTGTGGCTTTCACCAATCGCACATTTCGTTTTCTGGCGGAGCCGCGATTTCCGTCCGGAGTTGACGGATCAAAGCCGCCCGAGTTTTCGATTCTGAACACGATCAAGAATCCGAATATCAATGTCGCCACTGCGGAGAACATCGGGGCTCCCGTGGCCGCAGCGGACATGGACGACACGGTGCTGGGTTACGATGCGTTTAACCCCGGCACAAATTTTCACGACGGCAGCAGTGACCTGTCGCGTCAGAACGGTGTGGTGTTCTTTCCCGGCAGCACTCCAATCTACAAGAGCGGCGTTCTGATCGGAGGCTTTGGTGTCAGCGGTGACGGCGTTGATCAGGACGACGTAGTGACATTCCTCGGCGCTCAGGGATTCCTGCCTCAGCAGAACAGCACCGTCGCCGCCGATCAGGTCTTTGTAGACGGCGTGCGATTACCGTACATCAAGTTCCTGAGAAATCCGTTTGCGTGAAGGAGAGCGTTCAGGCCCAACGGGTCGGATCTATGTGAGCCTGGGGCAACGCCCCAGGAAACCGATGATGTCAAACGGCCAAGCCCCAACGGGGCGGCCCTACCATAATTTATCAGTTTAGGGCCGCCCCTTTGGGGCTTCTTATGCTGTTGTTCAATGAACCTGGGGCGTTGCCCCAGGCTGACATAGGGCTGGCCCGTTGGGCCGATGAATAACTGCTTTCGGTAGTTTTGTTGCGGTGTGACAAGCGGCAGCGCAGGCACACCATGTCTGTGATTCGGTGTGCCTGCGCGTTGCTGGTCACACCCTACGAGACAGTCAAAGGACCACATATGCGAGTCCCCTCAATCGTGAACAGTCTGAAAAACACCGTCAGCCATTGCATTCGCCTTGCCTTCGTCATTTGGGTCTTGACGCCCTGCGCCAACAGCTTTTGCGTTGCACAGGACACCAAGGGAATTCAAGCGGCATCCACTCAGCAAAATCACGCCTCGCCCGAGAACCCCATGGAACGCGCGGGCAATCCATTGTGTATTTCGCCGCTGGCACGCTGTTTCCCCGGTTCGAATTACAAAGGTTATAGTGTGGGCGGCGGTGCGGCGTGGTATGGTACTCCGGCAACTGCGTTTCGCGGTGAATGCCGCTGTGTCCATGAGGGAACCTTCGGCGTTGACTACGCCCCGTGGTATTCCCGAGTGCAGACGCGATGGTTTCACGGTCGCAAACAGCAGGGCGGCGAGGGGCAGTACGAGCCCGACGGATACAACAATCCGCTCGACGATCACCTCGGCTTCGGCCCCTTCAAAAAAGCCCCACTCCTGTTCCATCACTGATGTCGCTGCTGACCGTTGTACTCATCTCGCTCCGGCAGCAATCGGCGTAGATTCCTGTCGGCAAGATGCTGGCTGCGCATGATTTTCAAAGAATCAAGCACAATTTCAAAACCAGCCACAAGCGCCCACCGGGTCCGGATGCCGATAATGAATTCAGAGAGCACTCAAGACCCTGAAAAACACAG
>JAYTAK010000400.1:0-9753 GCA_043737515.1 Candidatus Kuenenia sp.
GCATGGATCAAAGCAGGAAGAGCCGAAGAACTGTTCCAGCAAACAACTTACGTCACACCGGACCTTGCCGTCTGATACCGACAAACCGCGAATCCGCCCGGCGACAAAGGCGAGCGGCTGGGCGTCAGCCCTCCGTGCCACGTCATTGCGATGTCCACGCAGTCGTCGTCAGCCCTCCGTGTATACGGCCGTAACTTCATGTCGCCTTAAAATCGACATTGATCAGGGTTCTGAAATTGTAAACGCAATACCGTTCAAAAAAGTAGCAGGCCCACTCCGTGTGCCGTCCGCCCAGACTCGAAAAGCCCTGCTTTTCAAGAGTTGCGGCACACCGAGTGTGCCTGCTCTTTTCAATAATTGAACGGTATTGGCTGTGAACGACTACCAGCGAATTGTTTGCTGAACCGAATCGAGTGTTCCCCATCCGGCTTCACGCCGGTGGAAACCCGGTTTGCCGACTACCAAACGCACCGCCCCACTGTTTTTCCGGCTCCCAACTGGCTTCCTCCGACGCAAGGTCCAATGGCGTGGACCTGAAGAATTTGTTCGGCGAGCGGGGTACGTCAGTGCCCTGATTTTCGGCACTTGAACCAGACATCAGGGGATTGACATCCCCCGCTCGCCATGCGTCTACGCCAATTGGCAGTTGCACGCAGTGGGAGTATGCCGCAGGCACAAGAAGCTCCGCTGAGGACTTTCTTCTGAATGCCAACGTGCCATGACAATTCGACGTTCACGCCTGAGCTTCTTGTTGCTGCGCAACACAGCCTGTTCAGGCTGTGCCACCCAGCGACCAGATACAGGTGATTGCAGAGTCCGGCGAATCCCATGACATCAACGCGAAAATCCCGGCCAGCAGTTCCAGACAATCTCCAATTCATTCTTTCCGATGCGAGAAACTGCGGCCCGTCTTGCCATCCGTCCCGCACAAAAAACGTCCTGCAAACGCAACGATTGATCAGATGAAACATCTGTATCTCATCACCCGCAAAAATCTCCCGCCGATTCACGCATGGCATGACTCCCGGAATTTCAAAATGAGCAACTCAATCGAACGCAACTCAATCAGCCCAGCTTCCTCAGTCAAGGTGCATGGTACTGGTCACCCGATTTTCTCCAGATCACTGCGCAGGCGATTGGCCAGTTCGGTCGCATCGCGGCGACCGTAGGAGAGGAAGAGTTTTGTCTTGTTTTTCTTACTCATGTCCGCCTCGCCGGGTGTCGCTTCGAACGAAGTTTGCTGACAACGAGATCGGCAATCTGTTCGGGTGATTTGATTGTTAGATCCTGGTAAACGATATCTTCAGCCATGCCCGGTATCTCCGTCTGATCAAAGCGACAAGCCAGAATGTAGTCGTCTCGTTCCTGTGCAGCTTGGTGCATCGCTCTCTCCATCGCGACTTGGCGTTCGAATGTCGGCCAAACCTTGCGAGCGTAATCCTTGGACACAAACATGAGGCAATGACGCCCCAAATTCCGGTATATCGCATCCAATTCCTTGCTCAGGCTCTTGCCCCACAATTCCGGCTCTTCGAACGGTGCATAGAAGAGGCGAATGCCAGCTTGCTTCAACCGTTCTGCAACCTCGTTTATGTACTCAATGTTCTCACTGGCGTATGAGATCACGATTTCGTACGGAAACTCCTGATACGTTCCACGAATCAATTGAGAAACGAATTTCTGCGGCAGATCGCCATTCTTGACAGCCCAATGTGACCTGCTGCATTCCCAATCGTGAAGCTGTAATTCCTTTTGGCACTCGTCCAACAAGTCGTCCGTCGTGTGTGACTGTTCCTCAAACGAAAACCGGATTTCGCGGCCTGTGGACCTGACGTTTCGAACAAGACCGACTCGCACCACCTGCGAAGTGTTTCCACCCCACTCACCGGTCACGATGGTCGGGAATTGTTCAAGTACCTCAAGGTTCATCCGGTTCTTGAACGATTCCATCGCTTCTTCGCAGCTATACTCAAGGAAGCGAGACGCATCGATCGACCACGGTTGTGGCTCGGACCACATTTCACCATTGCCGTAGATGATGAGGCTAAACATCCAATGTCCCCTCATGCTTCTCGCAGTACGGGACCATTTTGGCGATGGCGCAACGACCGCTGGAGTTGATGTACCGTCTTATGCAGGCTGCTTTAGTGTGTTTAATTTACGTCTCTCCTTGCGCTGAAGACTCGCTGTTCCCAAGACGCCTCAGGATAAAACCTTCGAGACGCTGGCATTCTTCGTAAATCACATCGATTTGATCGAAGTCCTTTTCGGCCTCTGACTTCTCAAGCACAGTGATGTTGTGATTGAACTTTCGCTTCTTGTACGCTTTGATCTCGTCATCCGAGCTGCCTTTGGGTTTGTATCGCCAACCGGCAAGCAGGCGTTCGGCGACCCAGCGGTAGTGTTCCATTTCGGCCAAAATGTTTCGCGTCTTTTCAGCGAAGTCTTTTGTAAATCGCCCGCCCTTCTGTTCTGGTTTTGTTTTGCGAACGATTTCCACGCCAACATGTCGGAGTTTGATCAGCATGTGATCGGCGGCCACTCGATTCGATTCCCGATGATCGTCGGGGATGCCAGACCACGCTGCCTTGTGATACTTTTCGCCCTTTGCTGCCGCTTTTTCCGCTTCACGAGTTTCATAAGCTTCCTGGATCTTCTGTCCGATTCTTTCGCGAATTGGATCGGTGATTTCCAGGTAGCTTGCGGCAGAGTGGCATTCGCCAAACGGAACGAAGTTGCCGTCTTGCGTGCGTGAAAGCGTTTCCGCCAACGCCGGTTGTCGCGGGAGCCAGACAAATATCGGCACGTCCGCCCGGCCCTGGCACGACAATTGGTCGCGAAGCTGGACTGCCATCTCAAAGTTGTCTCGGTCTTGTTGTCCGCAGATGAAGATGACTGGTTTAACGGCATCATTGGAGAACTGCTTTGCGAGCCGCATGGCAAAACGCTCGTCGCTGCGGCCCACAGGGAGTTCAACGAACTCGGCGTTACAGGCGTATTGAATCGCATGCGGCGAATCGATCTTGAGTTCAGCCGGGAGCGGATATTCGTTCCAGCCCCAGGCGTCTGCTTCAGGCGGAAACGAGTCGCCGCCGAGTTTCGCTTTTTCGCCATCAGTCCAACTGGTGAAACGTGGAAACCGAGAAAGAAACGATCTTCCGGAGTGCGTGATATCGCGATCGGCTATCGTAATTCGACTGCGTTTCCGATTGGGGAAATGGCCAAGCTGAGCCAACTGTACGGCCAACGCCTGTCCCATTGCTCCAAATCCCAGAATCACGAAGTGAGCGACTTCGTCCAGTTTCCTGGGAGCATGTGGCCAGAGTTGGTGCGTGACGAGCCGGGCAGCGGCGGTGCGTGGAACGTTGAATACATTTACAAGCATATGCGGGGTGTCGTGCAGAACCTTGCAGTATGGCCGCAGTGTCGTGGCGAAGTTGGTATCGACGATATGCACGTAGAGTCGGAGCGGCTTCTCGCGACTTGTTTTTTCGCTGATCAGAATGCCCAGTTCAGCGGTGACTTCCAGATTCACGCCGTCATCGCCATTGACGACGAAAACCTCTTTGGCGTGCGGGGCACGGGCTTCAATCAACGTGTTCGCCTTGGTCGAATCGCCAATGACGACCGTGGCTCCCATCGAGCGGGCATACTCCAGCCATGCGTTCGCGGGATTGTTCTCCACCACGACGACGCTCCTGGCCCGGCCTTGGGCCTCCAGGTCATCGAGCAGTTGCAACCCGATCTGGCCGAGTCCACAGATGACAACGTGGTCTTTACGTGTGAGATGCCCAGGCAGCTTACGAACTTCATCCAGGACGCGCAGAATCACTGTTGAGGAAACGACCAGAAACAACGCAGCCGCAGACAATCGTGCGATGATCAACAGCCAGTTGCTGGGGTGACCCGGATTATCGTCGGCCCCCGAGTTGAGCAGAAAAAGCTGCACCGTCTTGAACACTGGAATCGACCAATCCTGACTGGCCGTCGGCTTCGGAGTTTCGAGCGCCTTCGACTTATTCTGAATCGCCGTCGAGGCACCGTACTGCCAGGCAAATCCGCTCAGGCCAAAGACCAGCGTGGAGATAGCCAGGCTACAAACAACCGTGGCCAGCCAGCGCCGGGCAAACAGCCGCCAGGTAGGAGTGAGGTGGATTCGACGTTGTTCAGGCATGGGGTTCTTCCGTTCAAGGGGAACTTACTCGCGGTCATGCAGTATCTCAGACAATTACGTCATGTGACCTCACCAAGGATCGCCAGTTTGGCGTCAGCGAGTTCTTGGTCACGGCGGTGGTAACCGCATGCGTGAATAAGTTTTTCGGCGGCAGCGAGGTCGCTCTGCGGAGATTTCCACGGGTAGATTTTCTCTCGGAAGAAGAGACGGGCGCGGTAAAGGTGAATATCCGCCATGAACAGTGGCATCGGGCCGCGTTCGGCGATTTCCCAGGATTCGTCCAGGTCGCTTTGCGCACTCTCGGGGCCGGTCCACGCGGACGCCAAACTCCGCAGCCACGCACGGGTGAGGAGAGCACGAATGACCTTGTCGCAGAACCCTACGATACGCAAGTATTCAAGTGCTCGTTCACATGATTCCAAAGAGTCGGATAACAACATTTCCGAATCGCCCAGAACCAGGCGGTAGAGTTTCGTTTTAGCTGCGGACAGATAGACATACGACAGCTCAAGGTTTGATTTCGCAGCGAGATTTACCCAATGAAGACTGGCTTGACTGAGTCTCGCCACCAATTCGCATGTATCCTGATGAATCAACAGATTTGGCGCTGCATTCAAGAGATTGTCACCCGTTTGACATCTCCATGCCGTCACCTCGCAACTTGCGAGTAGACATTCCCAGAATGCAAAACCGGGTTCCGAGTATAGCAGGCGATATGGAAGGAATTCCATTAATGACTGCGCTGCATGAAACGTTTGCAATGCTTCACTCGTTCTGCCCGCCGCATGCAAAGCCGCACCCAGCGTTGTACGCAAGCATATTTTATCCGTCAGAGATGCCTTGTGTTCATGGCAAGAGAGCGACATTCTTGCGATCTGAATTGCATCTTCGATTCGACCACAATCAAGCCTGAGGAAGCTCAGATTGCTTCGGCACACAAATTCGCCCGCCAAGTGTGAATTTGCACTCTGCAATTCAACGCAAGCCTCTAGCGCCTGTACAGCCTCCTGCATTCGCCCCATTGCATGTAAACAGAATTGAGCATAATTCAGAAGCCAACTCTTCGCTTGCAGACTCAATTGTTTCGCAGGCTTATCCCAATGTGCTTCAAAGAACCAAGAGATCGCCGACAATTCACTTGCAAGTCCTCCAAGATGTCGAAGTGGTAAATTATCATCGCCCAACTCCGAGCGATGTAAGCGCCATCGAAGAACCTTTAGCCCAGCATCTTCAAACCTGCCCGCCTGGCAGCCGTGGGCAATGGCTTGATAAAGCGGCTGGATGTTTTCAAGTGTTGGCTGGTCGCCTTCCTTCGTGTTTTCACAGAGATGCCGGAACAGTCGCGCGTGAGCAAGTTGCCATGCCCCTGGTGCGGTCTCCTTCAGTTTGTGAGCAAAGAATTCGCGAACCAACGGGTGAGCGTCGATGCCAAACTCGCCCGAAGGAGTCGGTCGTAGATTGATCAGGTGGATTCGGTCGAGGCGTTTGAGCAAAACGTTCCATTCGTCGTCCGCCATGCTGCAGATCGCATCGGTCAGCCCCGGAATTACCGGCTCGTCTCTCAGCGCAGACAGACAGTCGGCAGTCGCGGTTCGGTCGAACAATCCGGTCAGACGCAGCACCGCGAGCGTCCGCGGATTTCCGTCGGCCTGAGCAGTCGCCAGCCATTCCTCGTAGGTGGCCAGAACTTTTTTTACCGTCCGATGGCGATCCTCGCGCGTAAGATCGTCGGCGTAGTGCAGGTCTCTCACGCGGTCGATGCGGCGAATGTCCCCGCCGTGAGCATCTACCAGAAACCGACCCAGCAACGTTAGACTAAGTGCGTGGCAACCAAACTTTTCGCTGGCCTCCTCCAACTCTTGGTCTGTACCGGCGACTTGCATCGTCCGCAGCAACCGCACGGCGACCGCCTTGGGCAAGTCGTCCAAATCGCGACTCTCGGCCGCTCGACCATGTAGTCCGTGCAGGTCGGTGACCGCCTGCCGACTTGTGATCACGCAGAGTCCCGGATTGACCGCGGCCAACGCCACAAGGAAGTCCCGCAGATCGGGATCAATCAGCCGTCCGGCCCGCGCGTGACCGACCGGATGCTGCAACGGCTCTAACCCATCCAGGATGAACAGCGTCCGCTGCTGACGCACCAATTCGGCCAGCCGACACCCCTTGTTCGGTTCCGACGGATTCTGATCGCCGAAGAACTTCAGCGCCTGCTCGAAGAAGTCCCCAACGTTCCCAGTCCGAACGCTGCTGCCGCCTTCGAGACTTCCCGTTCCTTGGTCATAAAAGGACCAGTCGAAGTACGCCAGTGGATTGGGTCGGCCTTCGGCGTCCCTCCACTCCCGGTCGATGAATCGCGTCTGCACCCATTCGGCCATCAATGACGTTTTCCCGACCCCGCCCCAAGCGATCAGGCTCAACACATTGACTCCCGCTGCCCACGCCGCATCAAGCATCTCCAGTTCCGTCTCGCGACCTAGGAACAACTCGGCGGCATGATGTAGGAACCGCGGCCGTGAGATTCGCTGTCCCTTCCCGCTGAGCTTCAATTCAATGACATTACGGCCATCGAAGCTGAGTGGCAGCGGACAATCGTCGATCCGAATCGGAATGACGCGCTTGCCGTTCTGACGAGCGAACTCCACTTCCTTGTTTACCCAATGCGACTTCACCGACGCTTGCGAGAGGATGACCACAAAGGCATCGCATTCACGAATCCCTTGCTCAATCCGCTCCCAAAACTTGGCATCCGGTGCGATAGTGTGACTGTCGTTGAAGACCTCATCAAACCCCAGACTACGGACCAATTGCACGAACTCAGCCACATAGCGGTCGTCGGGGCTGCTATGCGAAATGAACGCACACTTTGCCGGGGCTGCATTGTGAGCTGCGTTTGGGTTCATGAGTGCGGTTCTTCGTACTTGAAGCAAGAAATCCGTTTGGTGTCGTTGTCGCTCATCGTCCGCCTCGATCGAATAAGGCGGCCTCTCGTGTTTTTCAATGAGGCGACCAGCCTCCCTCACATCCTGTACCACCGACATTTCAACCCGCACAAGATGAATAGCCGCAAATCAGCAACTGGCCCATTTCAGGCGTAAATGCAAACACATACTGCCGCCTAACTTCTAACCCTACTCTAAAAGCAAGACCAGAAGCACCAGCATCTGCATATAGATCGCCAAGACGTTCGATCATGAAAATGCCGAGATCCACTTACACCGACTAAATCAAAATGCAACAAATGCTTCATGGACTATTAAAAAAAACCTGTACCCTGCCCTTGATTTGGGGTTGCAGGAAATGGTTCATCTACTGCGTTCGACAAAGAGTCCTTCGTCGTTATGTAGATAACTTCATCCTTGATCACAAACGCAAGAGCTGGATCCGTTTGCCCAAGAATAATATTCAGGGCACTACGAAGTGTGACACCATCCAATTCAATATCTTCGATTATCACGTCTTCCAAAACTACACTTTCATCATCCAAGGCGATCTTGTCCGGTAGAAATGTCAATGCAAAATCAATTTGCCTGCCGCCAGCGCCCGCACCGTAAGTCAGGGTAAAATGGATCGAGATCTGCTCCAAAAGATCGGTCAATGGATTGTCTCCAGGAAATTCCAAAGATCGTACCGGCTCGTCCAGCATCCTGTTAAGCCAGACTTCAATTGGCGTTTTCTTTGCGTTTGCGATTTCGTTCATCCGTGCTTTCTCATCAGCAATTGTTTTGAGATTCTGCTCCGTTGTTGTGACTGCTTTACTGACAGCCGATTCAATTGCTGAGTTCGTTTTCGTCGCGGTTGCCTCGATCGTCTCGTTGGTCTTCTGATGCGCAACATCAATTTTTTCTCCGACGACATTGTTCACGCGTTGCGGAACGTCTTGTTGCCGACGGATTAAATAGATTCCGAGTGCTATGGAAACAAGCGCGAGCAAAGCAACGCCTACAAGAATCTGGATCAGCCTCTTCTGCCAAGAAACGAACGATTGACGCAGCGTTGCAAATGCATCGTTGAGCCTTTCAAATTTCAACTCAAACTCAGTAGTAGATTTGGCTTCGTGCCATAGATGGCTTTCTGCACGAAGCCGTTTCCTCCATCTCGCCTGCAGTTTTCGGCGATTTGACTGAAAGACAGCCGCCTTCGAATGGTCCGAATTAGCAGGGAGATCCAGCTGCTCAAGTGGCTTGTCGGCGGGATAGCCGTCTTCAGCAAATATGACCCAAGTCTTTTTCCCGCACTTCTGCGCGTACCGGAATTCGAATTGAGTATAAGAAATCCGCCCAAACTCGGGGTCTGGCTCGGGTGGCTCAGAGCCATAGGCATTTCCGACAAGATGGACAAGTCCATCACAGTCGTTGATCTTTTCTCGGAGCATTTGGCGCAAGTCGCCGGCCTCTGTTCCGAATACTTCTTGCCAAACAGCGTCGTAACCCAGCCGTGTCAGAATCTGCGCTGCAAGTTGTCGTGTTTGCCCTAGTTCCTGTGAAACGGCTGAGATGAATATCCGAGGTTTAAGCATGATAGATCCA
This sequence comes from Candidatus Kuenenia sp., assembly GCA_043737515.1. Taxonomy (GTDB): domain Bacteria; phylum Planctomycetota; class Planctomycetia; order Planctomycetales; family Planctomycetaceae; genus SXXK01. Next base: position 8,701 of record JAYTAK010000400.1, read on the forward strand.
ATCGTTTGCAATAGTTTTCCAAGGACCAAGAAGGCTCATGTTATTTCCGCAGGAAAGTGTGCCTTGATCAAATTCAAGGAGAAAGTGGTTCAGTTGTCCACGCGAGATATGTTTATGAGCGGGATCATGCGTTACTCCTGCTGGATCGTGTACCCAAGTAAGATGACCGCTTTCAGGGCTTCTGCAGCTGTCGTGCGGTCGTACTCTTTTTCAGACTCGGGCAGTTGATCATATGGCACGAGGCAGGGATTGGTCTTGTTGCCGTCGTCGCGACTAGGGCCGAAGGTCCAGCTGTCTTTGATGCGTTGAGCGGCCCAGACTTCGTGGGTGTTTTCGGCGAGCTTTTCCAGCAGGGCGTTGAGCGATTCAGGTAACTGAACGTTGCTGGTGTCGAGTGGCTTTGGAGTGTAGGTCGGCATGAGTCGCGTCGCTTTCTGGTGGTTGAAGGTTGGTGGATTGTAGTGGGACTCATATCCGTAACGGAAGGGAGTGACAGGAGGACTCGAGGTTTTCGGTGTTCAGTTTTCGGATCGTCGCAGGGGAGCCGACTCTCGGAGGTTTCAGTTGGCAGTGTTCAGTTGTAAATGCGGGAGGCTGCCATCCGGTCGGCGTCGAGTGTTTCGCCGGTATCGCGGGCGCATCGGCCAGTCCGGGCGTTGTGACGGCTTCGCCTAATCAAACAGTCCGTGCAGAAACCAAACCCCGTCAAAAGGTCCCGATAGATCCAGAGCTGGCCGCCGGTTTCTGTGACGGCTCGGTAGTAATCGCGATGACAGGGCGCGGCGGTCCACCAGGCGGTCTGGATACATTCCGGGCCATGCAGCTCGACGATCCGCTTTTGCTGCCCCAGTACAGAGATTCGTTCGGGAGTACGCTGGTCGGAGTCGCGACCGGCAATCTGTTGTGGAGTCGCGAGTAAGCGCAGGGGGCGGGCCAGTGTGCGTTCGATGTTGAGCATGGCGACCGGATCAGGCTCCGTCAGCCGCTGCAGAAGATGTTCAGACTGCGGGGCGCGAACGATTGAATCGGCGCTGGCAATGACGGGGGTCGGCA
>JAYTAK010000401.1:0-9731 GCA_043737515.1 Candidatus Kuenenia sp.
GATGTGATGGATCTTGTTACCACCCAAAGCATCGCAGAGAGGCCACTTTCCTAAAACCTCCAGTTTCAAAAACAGCCGCGCGGAAGTCCGGTTGCACCCCCAGGCGCGAGATCCCGGAACTCATCGCGTCTTACTGCAAGAACGCGATCCCGACCTTCAAAGCCGTTATCTCGTTCGAGACTGCCAAAAAAATCCTTCACATCACCTCCGAAACCGCGATCCAAAACCTTGCCGCCCCACGCAAACCTGGTATTCACTGGATCGTCGTTGTCGGAGGCGGGGGGAACAGTTATGCACAGGTTCCGGTAATGAAACGTTAAACCAATTCGTAAGAATTCGGACTTTCGTTTTCTGCTCACAATCACCAGCGTTCTCACGAACTCTGCTACAACGATTCATTCGAATCGGGCCCTTCCCAATTGACGCGAGTACTATTCCCGCACTCCAGCGTCTTCGAGAACTTTCGAAGCATCGAGTTCCTCGACAGCCCGAATTCCTCGCCCATCGGCCAATGCCGAACGCACCGACGGCATAGCGAAATACAGCCGCATCATCCTGTCGAGTGATCGAGTTTGAGTGACCCCCTCATTGAGCCATCGCGAAACCGTTTCCGGAGCAATCCCAAGATGCTCCGCAAAGTTTTTCTGGCTAACGTTGCAGCCGTCGATGCCAGCCCGAATTTCGTGCGGTGTCAGCAAACCCAGCTGTTTCCGAAGTCCAAGATTGATTTGCTCATCGGTGTTCGAAGTGAAGCACTGCGCGCCGCAGTTGTCGCACTGATCGATCTGGAGAGACGGAATGTGAAACGAGTGGAGCTTGCCGTCGTGACGCACTTTCGCGTCGTAGGCAATCTGCCGCTGGTTAACAACATCCTGACCACACGCAAAGCAACGATGCGGGTACGGCCTGTCTAAACTGGATTCTCGTAAAGCCTGCTTATGCATTCTTCATGTTCACAATCTGGAGGACTGGACCGGGGCTTCTCTGATCAAGTAACGATTCGATGTAGATCTTTTGACCATCGATCGAAAACCGAAAGTCGTAGTGAAAATCATGCGAGTGTCGCCATGGATCGCGAGTCTCCACGACCTGATCAATTTCATTGCCATTGCTTACGTGCTCATACATGAGCCGTGCGACGTCTAATTGAGACGATCCTTCGAGATTCTGCACGAGCCATTCACTGGCCAGAGGTTTCCAGTCGACAAAGTTTCTACGTTTCAGCGGCCCCAGTGCTTCGAGAAATGCATCTCGGATGTCGGTGTCTTTCAGCGGAGCCATAATTGATGCTCCGAAATTGAATGCATGCTGAATCGAAGCGTGTCTTGTTTAAAAAGTATACGACAAAAATTGACGTACATCAATAACATCGTCGGAGATCCACTTTCAATTGAGGTTCGTAAGCTGAGTTACGTCATTTTTGGGGCTCGTTCGCAGGATCTGTGGCCGAAAGGATCTGAAGTAACCGGGCCTCGATTTCGTTCCAGGGTAGATCCAGGTCAATACTGCATACTCGCACATCGTGGCCAAGGAGCTGAAAACTGTAGTTGCAATGGTGTGCGACCGCTGGGTACAGCAAGATTCCGTTCACGTCTTCCCAGCCATCGTGTTTTGACTTGTTCTGAAGATAGGCGTTTAGCTGGTAGAGGTGCATGGAATGAAGGCGTTTCGCCCCATGCGTGGTAACAAACGCTTCCCTGTAGAACTTGCACTCGAGAATCGTTTTTCGCGTTTTAGACTCAAGCGTTACATCTGTGAGCATTGACGGAAGCACTCCTGAAACCTCGTCATCGTTCGCAATACCATGCCATCGAATTCGTTCTGCACCAACTCGAGTGTCTGCCAGGTGCCGCTTTGCAAAGTTCAAAACGAACTTCTCAAACAACTTTGGCATCCGCGTATCGTCGGTCAGGATACTGCGGAAACGACCTCCACCAGAATCTTCTTCCGGGAGCCATGACTCATGCAGCATTCGGCAGATATGGAGAAGCAGCCGGTAATGCCTGTTGTTGCGGTGTAGCTGAATCCTGCGAAACGTCTGACTTGTGATAACGGTCGGTGTAATATCGTTGAGCAGCCTTTGAGCATGGCGAATGTCAGATCTTACTTTCGCGGCAATTTCATCGGATCGAAGCAGCCGATCGCATGTGGTGCGAAGAATCTGATTTGGAACTGTGTTGGCACTTAACTCATCGAATGTACAGATCAGGCGACCTGATCGATGCGTCATGCGCCGGAAACTGTCGGCCAGAAGCACACGGCCTCTTAATCGCGGAATCTCGTCCACCGTCCCGACGTAGGATTTGTCCATTCCCGATGACGCAAGCCTACGAATCCCTCGTGAAAGGACCCATGCGAGTAGATCATGGATGTCACGAAATTCTATGGCTTCCAGGTCAACCTCGTCGCCAGCAGAAAATTCGTCCCATGCGTAAGCAAGAAGGTAGTACAGGTTTGCGACGGGAATGGCCGACGAGTGCTGCATTACTCGCCTCTCACAATCGCCAACCCCTGGTTGCGTTTCTTCTGGTCATCCGCCCAGTATTCTTCGATCAGCGGAACAATTTCGTATTCGATGATGGCAGACAGCCAGGTGGCAGACAAATCGGATTCTTCTTCGGGTACAAAGAAACTGTGGCCGATACAGTAGCCGCGTCCAAGGTTATTGGTGTCGTTGCGGATCAGTTCATTGAGGCTGGCCATGCGTCTCTGGATTTGAACAATGTCCGTTCCAGCAACTCCTTTGGAGTGCAGAAATGAAACAAACTCTGGTGATTCGAATCCGGGGTCCAGTTCAATGAATGCAAACCGCCGACGCAGAGCGAAATCCACAAGCGATAGCGATCTGTCGGCGGTATTCATCGTTCCGATCAAATAGACATTTGGCGGCACGAAGAACGTGTCATCTGCAGTTGATGAATAGCTGAGCGGTATGGCGAATTTTGCTTCTCGCTTGTCTGCTTCAATCAGCATCATCAGCTCGCCAAATACCTTTGACAGGTTGCCGCGATTGATTTCGTCAATGATGAAGACAAACGGCTTGTCCGGTGCCAACAATGCCCTGCGGCAGAAGTCATGAAATGTTCCATTCTTGAGTATGAAGCTACCTTTCCCATCGGGGCGATATCCCTGGATGAAGTCTTCGTATGTCGTCGATTGATGGAACTGCACCATTGGCGCTCTCGATGAATCCACTTGTTCCATCAGCAGGTAGGCAATTCGCCGAGTAACAAAGGTCTTACCTGTTCCAGGAGCACCCTGCAGAATGATGTTTCGCTTCCGCCTGAGCAGTCCCAAAATACGGTCAAGTTTTTCTTCCGTCATGAATAAGCCGAACTTCGCGTCTGCCCGAGTGTACGTGCTTGCTTTATCTGTCGAATCAGCATTGTCCGCGTGTGCCATGCGGTTCAGGGTTTCGAATTCCGTCGAAGTCAGAGGGAACAGAGATCCCTGCGGCTGAATCAGTGGAACGCAATGCGCGAGTGATGGTTCCACCTTCATTGCCTCAAGAGAAACTCGATCTGTAAAAGGGCTTTCGAGCCGAAATCGAAGTTCCCGGTTGTTCGTGTCGTGCAGGCTCGCAGTCACGGTCGCTCGTCCCCACAGATATCGGTTGGGTGAGGTGATGTAGATCAGAATCGAATCGCCTGTCATCGCGTTTTGAAATGCCTGGGGTAATCGACGCATAGCACCATTTTCATTGAACGGGGAATATGATTCCTCATATCCGATGGGCATTTGGGACGGATCCCATCGCGATGGATTTGCATTCAGCCACCAATATTGCCGGACGCCTTCCGCTTCCGTAGCGGTCCCGGCACCCTCAATCCCCGGTATTTCACCGTACAAGTTGGCCATCACGTCAAGAAACTCAGTTTTCTCGGACATTGACGTTAGGGTCTGCATGGCCAGGAACATGTCTTCCGGGAGCGGCACTTCGGTTGTGCTCTGCCAGTCCACGGATCGCAAGTGAGGGTGGGGACTTCGCGCAGGGGAAAAGCGGTAGTCCGACTTGACGACGCCCCATCCAATAATGCTGAGCCGCCCGCGCTTGATGAAAACGATGTCGCCGGGCTTCATGACATTGCCGAACGTCCACAGCATCATCGCGACTCGCTTCGCACCTTCGTCTGGGTATAGGCGGGCAATCGCCGTAACGAGATCATTTTTCGTCTCGTACTCTTCGAGACTTCCGATGTCTTCCCACCCAATGTCAATGACACCCTCGGCTTGCCACTCTGCCCAGAACTTCGCGCCTTGGCCCGGAGCGATCAGCCAGTATTCACACCCGTTCTCGGCGTCCTCCACCTCTGCGTCAGTGGCAACTGTCTGCAGGACATCCAGTCGCTGATTCGGATTCTGGATGATCGAGTAGAGTTCGGGACGATTCGTGTTTGCGTACGGGCTCGAGGTCCAATGTGAGAATTGCTGATGGATCGCAAGTAGTGCCTGAATTACGAACGGCCATAGTGTTTCCGCCTGGTTCAGCAATATTGACTCGGGCAACCATCCAAGAATGTACTTTTCACCATTCAGCAATTCAGCAAACTCGAATGGACTCTCCAAAAACTGCGAGGCTTGCGAACGCTGAGGCACGACAAGTTGATAAGAGCCGGCTCCACGGACCATGCGGTATCCGAACACGGCCCACTTGGCGTAAATCAGCCGCAACCGAACTCGCTGACCACTCCATCGCTGCAATCCAACGCTTACTCTGACATCCTGAGTTTCGACGTCACACTGGAGTGTTCGCAGAACGTCGGCAAAACGACTCAGAACCCGGTTCGCATTTGAGAGATCGCCGAAGAGCTGGTCGTAAGGTGGAGCCAGTTGTGACTCCTCGACGTCGCTGAATTCCACGTCGTCCGGCGATCGCAGTTGTGCTTTGAATAGTTGATATGGTTCAAAGCCCTTGAGAAACGCGATGTCTATTTGCTCTGGTGGATTCATCAGCACACCACGCCCACTTTCGCTGAGGCTAACCATACCGCGGCGTGGATTCTCAATGAGCCCCGCTTTCTTGAGATGGAATTTTGCCCAATGAGCACGATTCTGAAACAGTCTGAGCGTTCCGCTCGGCTGCATCTCAGCACGTTCCCCGACTGTCAGTTCAAAATGATCTTCCAGTTTCAGAATTACGTCATTCATCGACCGTTCACGGCCATCTTCGAGTTCCTGCAATAGCGGGAGCATGATCGCTTGAAAGTCTGGAATTGGCATGAACGGCACTCGTTTTGGCGAACCTGCAAAGTTTAGAAGTTAATGAGCGGCTTGCTCAACGATTCACTGGCTAAGTCCGCGCGGTCATTCGGTCGTCAATCGGCCATAATACTAGACAGATTCTTTAAGGCAATGCTCGTGTCTAAACTGGCGGTACTGGCATACTTTTCAGTCGGATCATGAATCGGGGCGTAGCAGCGTGGTTCAGCTTACTTTGTAAACTTTTGATCCAAAGTCCATGTCTAAAGTAGCCATCACTTTCTGAGTGATGATGCCCGGGCAGACTACGCTCGCGTTTTCTGGCGGCGTCACTCGGAGAGTGACGTCTACTTTAGATTTTGTCCAGCTTCTCCGCCCGCGACCTTCCTGCCAGCATACTGGCAGGCGTGCCGGGGTCAAACGAGTTGATCGACAATTGGCCAGGAACTTCCGGGCAGATTCGGCGAATCGCGATCGGGTGCACGGAGCAGCGCGGTCGCTTTATCACAAATCATTCTTCTTACGGATTCGCCGACCTGAGCCAGGTCGGACTGTGCTTACGGATTCACCGACCTGGGTCAGGTGGGCCTACAGCGCGTAAAAAAACGGACGAGAATCCCGGAGGAAAACTCGGCCGTTCGTGTTTGAGTCGCCCAAGCAGTCAGATGACTACTTCTTTGCCTTGGCAGCTGGCTTTGCGGCTGGTGTCTTTGCAGACTTGGCAGCTCCGGCCTTTGCCTTGGTGGACTTGGCGGCACCAGCCTTCGCCTTTGTGGACTTTGGTGCAGGTGCGGCAGGTGCAATCTTTGCCTTGGTAGACTTTGCGGTTGTTGCCTTTGCTGCGGTGCTCTTTGCGGCCATTCCAGATTCCTCCGTGGAGAATTGTAGTACCGATTTTAGAATGCAGGATGTTCGTCGGTACCAATCACGAACAACCGCGGATACAGACTGCGGCGGGGCTTACAAGACCTGCCTGTAACAGTCTGATGCGGGTTATAGGCGACCGTCATAGAATACGTCAAGCGTAAAGTCTGATCACACTCACTTGTGAGTCTGTAACTTCACGCTTCGAGTCGATTGCATCACTGCTCTCACACGGCGATGTGTCCGCGCAAAGCGCTCGCGTGCATGGCAGGAACCAGGGCATCTAAGAGTTGTCGTCTGGACGGTGCAGGTGCGCTCGGCGCGCTGCATGGTCAGGTTGATCGTCCGACTCTGAGCGCGCGATACTGCGATCGACTTCAACTGGAAAAGCAATTGACAATGGCGAGCGGCTGGGCGTGAGCCCTCCGTGGCCCGGGCATAAACACACGGAGGGCTGACGCCCAGCCGATCGCCGCTGCCTCATTCCTGGCCGTGTGAAAACTATTCCGGCGGGCGTGTGTTCCCGTCGTTCAGCAGCCCGAGTTCGGCCATCGATCGCACGAGTTCTCGGGCGATCGGACCTGCGACTTTGCTGCCGGAACCGCCGTGTTCCAGCGCGACAACCATAACGTAGCGAGGATTTTCGGCGGGAACGTAACCAGTGAACCAGGCGTGGTCCGGCTTGCCTGGGGCTGTCTCCGCCGTTCCTGTCTTGCCCGCGATTGACACTCCCGGCAGTCGGACGGTCTTGAATCCCGTGCCGATTGGTTCCTCGACCGCCGCTGTCAGGCCGGCCCGCACCGCGCTGAGTGTGTCGGAACCGACGCCGGGGATGCGTTTTCGAGTCGCTCGGTACGGGGAATTGTCGATTTCGGTCGCCCTGCGAGCCGTGCCGTCGTCGCTGACGACGTGTGGTGTCACGAGCCAGCCGTCGTTCGCCACGAACGCCAGCAGTCGCGCCATTTGCAGCGGCGTGACGGTGAGCCGTGACTGTCCGATCGACAGACCAAGGGCTTCACGCTCAAAACGCCTCTGAGCGGCCTCCGACCCGGAAGCGGCAGCACTTTGACCGGCGTGCGGCACAGTGCCAGCTTTTTCGTAGGGCAAATCAATTCCCGTCACGCGCCCGAATTCCAGTACATCTGCCCACTGCACCAGTGGCTCAATTCCCATCCGCCGCCCGGCGTCGAAGAAATAGACGTTGCACGATTGCGCCATGGCGGTGCGCAGGTTGACTCGTCCATGCGTCGCTCCAAACAGTCGAAAAATCATGCAGCGATGTTCATCCGGACTGGTCAGATACCCCTGGCACTCGAACGGCATGTCCGGAGTGATCGCGCCGGACTCCAGCGCGGCAATTGCGGTCACGATCTTGAATGTCGATCCGGGCGGCAGCGCCATGCCGGTGAAGCGAGGAACAAACGGACGCCGCGTATCGCTGTTGACGGCTTTCCACATCACTGGTGAGCCATCGACAAACATCGACAGATCAAACGTCGGGGCACTCGCAGCGGCGAGCAGTCGACCGGAATCGGCTTCCATCACGATGATACAACCACCGACCGGGATCGGTTGCGGCTCCGCAGCCGTCGCCCTGTCCACCTCGGTATCTTCAATCGACGGCACGGCAGGCAGCAGCAGACGGGGTGCATCATTGAGCGATTCGGCCAGCAACTGTTCGGACAACTGCTGCAGCCGGGAATCCAGCGTCACCGTGACATCGCGACCGCTCACCGGATGACGCACGATCTCGGACGAAATGACACGCTGCCGACGGTCACGAACGATCCGCCGCACTCCAGCCACGCCGAGCAATTGATGTTCGTAACTGCGTTCCACGCCCGATCGCCCCACGCGCGGGGACGTGTTTGTCAGATCGGCGATCGATGCATTACCGTTCAGATCCGAATCGCGGACATTGGTGCGCACGCCGACGACATGTGCGGCGAGCGTCAGTTCCGGATACGTGCGGCGGGTCGAACTGACGACGCGAACTCCAGGGAACCGCTCCGGATGCTCGTTCATCACGGCTGCCACCGTAAGGCCGACGTCTGCCAGAATCGGATGCCATGTTTCTTCTTCGCGGACGACGATACGACTTTCTTCGGTACGCGTCGGCGGTGTCGTGAGTGCCGCACGGATGGACTCAGCGACAGTCAGCAGCACGCCATGATCTTCTTCAGGGTCTTCGTCGGCAGCATTGGTCAGCGATCCCGATTGACGGCGATTGACAGCATCACTGATCCTTTGCACACGTTCTTCGACCTTGCTGAATCTTGCTGTCAGCTCTGTCGATGGGATTTTCGTCAATTCCGCCAGCGCGTCGCACAGGGCCGTGCGTTCAGCGTGGATCTGATCTTCGGTGCGTTCCACCAGTTCTGCATTACGGCGTTCCTCTCTGCTGAGGCGCTGGCGGACTTGCAGCTTCAGCCATTGAGCATCCATCTCGTGCTGCAGCCAGCGATAATGAACCTCGACGCCATAGATATCGACGTCGGAAGCCAGCACGATGGAGTCGGCAAGAATGCGGCCGTCGCGAGCGGGAAGTTGTTCGTCTTCCGTGGACGTGACTTGCAACGCCTCCAGATACATGGCTGGTAACCGGGTCTGAACCCAGTAGACTCGGATCAGAATGGCGAGGACTGCGGCAACAAAGAACAGCCCGATTCCGTTGAGCCGCAGCGAACTTCCAACCGCAATGAACTCGGGCGATCCAGCGTTTTCGGGATCGAAGATTGGGTTCTGGAGCGAATTGAGCATGTCGCCCGTCACACCGAATGGGCTTCCGCCCCGGAGGTCTGCAGCACTTCGGGAGCGGGAAAACGTCCTCGGTTGCGAAAACGCTGCCACCAGCCAGCTTTGTGAAGCAGCGGGTCGTCAGCGGAGATCACTCGATACTTACCGCGTCGCGTCACCAGTCGCAGCTTATTGTCCGGCAGCACTTCGGCCACCATCCAGAACTTATCAACCAGATAACTGTAGTCGTCTCCCATGCGGGACGGATGAATTGACCGCGCTCGAGGACCGGGCGTTGGCCCCTGTTTTGGGAGCGTATAGACGACAAGATCGCCCGCCTGATAAGGGTGATTTTGCAAGGCTGTCACCTTAAACCAAAAGGACATCGAATCATGAACGTAACGGTGAGATGGAAAAACGATGGAGAAGCACCGGACTCCGCCGGATTCACAAAGGCCTCTGAATCAATAACGCATAAACTCAGTCTGACAACTCAGATTCCTCATCGTTTCGGCCAAAAACCGGCCAATTCCCGGTTTTATCCAGAATGACTCTTTGACACAACGGGAATTTGTCCTGGCCCTCTGCGAGTTTGCATAAATTCTGGATTTCTCCGAAGTGACGTGTCTCCGTTCGAGGTGTCGATCGTCAGCGCTGACGACGTGAACTAACAGTTCAACGACAAATAAAGTACGCGGCATCAGCAGGTGGTGACAACAATACGTCGTCCAGCCGCAGCTCATGAGACTTTGACAAATCCCGACTGGTGGGCCTGCGCTCCGCTGGTCCCACCCTACGAAATCACAAATTGGCCAGCCGTGACCGCATCGCTCACATCCTTGACATGAATTCGTCGGGGAACTACACGCCGGGTTTGAGTGCAGACGGAGGTAATCGGTTCATGAATGAAAGAGTTTTCATGCTGCGAGGCA
>JAYTAK010000402.1:0-4214 GCA_043737515.1 Candidatus Kuenenia sp.
TCCTAACTCAAAGTCACCCCGGCGACCCGCTCGTTTCCGTTCGCCGCTGCGCGATTTTTGGCCCGAAAAGCCGGGAGGAGGTCGCTTGTTTAAGGGCTAACGTAGAGTTCGTACCCCGGAGAGGGACGTTTGAAGGTCGCAACAAAACATTTCTTTGTGTCCACGTAGACCCACTGATCAGCGGACATTTCAACGTTTTCATCCCACAACGCCCTGCTAATCATGGTCTGCCACATGGCAACGAAAAAAACCGCAAAGAGAAACATGACTGCAAACACCTCAAGCTCCATTTCGACTGGGATCGCGACTCGGTAATTCAAAACCAGCAATTCAGTAGCCCGAATCATACTGCGAGCGTGCGGATGCGGTGTCTTTTCAGAAGGGATGCAACTCGGTTTTACGAAGAAAAAAGCCGGTCAGTTGACTGGGGTCACTATCGGGCGATCAGCGTCTGGTCTGCGCGACAGGCGGTCGAGCGGCCCAAACAGGTGCTAGACACGCCATTCAATTGTCAATCCAACGAAACTTGTTTCTTCGGATAGTCAATGTGGAGCACACGGTGTTCGAGAAGTGACGTTCCCAGCAGCGGAAACCGTCCTTCATTTGCAATGACCTGCAACGGCAGTATTTCACCAAACCAATCGACGTAACAAAAGAAAGTGTCCAGGCAGACCCTTGAACCATCGGCCAGAATGGCCTCCGTTTCAACCAGCGACTCCAGTTCCAATTCTTTGATCAACCCCAGTGACAATACCAGATGACCGTCGAAAGCAGTATCGATCCATGTTCTGACTGCAAAATACTCGCCTTTCAGTTTGTTGCTGATGCGAACGTCCAACAAGGCCCTGCCGCCTTCGTCAACAAATCCCATCATGATGTTGCTCCAATATGAAACGCTGCATCATGCCCGATTCTCAACACAAATGACTTTCTGTCCGGGTACGCATTTTTCGCAGCCAATGCTGCCTCGATAAACGTTGCTCCGGGAAAAAATGCTTTGGACACAGGTTCAATTGCAACAAATTGACCGCAGTGCGTTGCCTCAAGCTGACTTCTCAGTTCAAGTTCGTAAACTTCTTTGGCGCTTTCAGCAATTGACATTCTTAGTTCTCCTTTACAGACGTAACGCAGTTCTCAGTGGCAGAATTGTACGGTCTCAGTGGTAAGGCAACAAACTCAGATTTCCTGGATATACCGCACGTGGTTGGCATTGGCTCGTCTTACCGCGTGCCCGGCGCGGACGCGGAAGGAGCGTCCGCTGGCTGGATTCAACGCGGGGCGTTGCCCACGCGGTTAAACGATCGTGCCATCTTCGTTCGACTTCGCGAGTGCGGGAGGAAGGAACGGAGTAGCGACCAGGGCCGAGCAGACTTGGCTGTGTCCCGCGGAGGATCATTGCGACGAAGCGCGAGGCATCTGATCGATAAAATCGAAATGCAGCTCAATTCTCAGCGATCATACAACTCGGCAAATGCCTGCCGGTACGGAAGTTCATTTGCGGGGAAGAGCGCGTCAAATCCGGATTGAGCCACCGCGCCGCGCTGGAACCGGCGTTTTTCGAAGACGGGCATGGTGTGCCCTGTGATTTGCTCAACGCCGCGGCGGACGACATCACCTTTGAGCTGGTAGAGTTTGTCGTGGTCCCAGTCGGTGAGTTCAATGAACGGGATGCCTTCGGACACGTCGATGACGTTGGGCAGAGCGAACGGACTGAAGCCACGGAAGCCGAGAGTTGCTGCCGGTGCCCATGAGCGCACATGTCCGCGACTTTGACCGCCGCTGTATGTCAGTGAATGCTTGACTGCGTTGACGCCCCAGCCTTCGTGGTACAGGAGCGGATTGTTGAGCACACTCCGGATGGTCAGTTCGCTGTTTTCTTCGATCGGATAGTCCTTCATGTTTTCGTCGCCGCCATCGCCGTCGGCCAGATAAATCCAATCCGGATAACGCTGACGAATTTCCCGGCACAACGCCAGCGACATGGCCGCAGACTGCACGTCGAGCGGCTTGTAGTCTTCAATCACACGAATCGCTTCGCGGTAATCGACAGCGGCAGCGGGCACGTCAATGATTTCCAGAAACAGTCCCAGATCCAGTGCTGACAAAAACTCATGCGCCTGAGCAGCGTCCTGACCTTTTTCGTCCAGCGACAATGTGAAGGCTTTCAATCGACCGGGTGATTCGCCGCGTTTCAGCAGCGCGTCGTAAATCGCAAGGAAGACCGCACCGCTGTCGATCCCGCCGCTGAACAGGACACCGATCGGCTCCGATACGGGGATCTGATCCAGCCACCGATAAACTTCCTGCTGCATGGCCCCGATATAGGCGCGGCCGATGTCATCCAGATTGCTGCTGAGCCGATTGCGCTGCGGTGTGAAAAATCGTGTACAGGACGGACTGGGGTCGGGGCAGCCGATCAGTGCCAGTTCCAGAATATGATGCGCCGGCACCATGCGTGTATACGACGGATGAAATTGCTCGGCCAAGCCTTCCTTCTTCAGCCATGCAGCGATCTCATCAATGCGTTCGGCAACAATCAGGCACGGACCTGCCACCTGTTTCGCCAGGAAGTACCGCATCGGGCGGCCGATCGACCGAGCCATCCGGATGATGTGGCCATTCTGATGCACGATGGCAAACTGCCCATCGACCTCGCGAACCTTCGCGGGATCGCCAGAACCCAGCCGCGAAGTGGCCTCTTCAACCGTCATATTGAAGATTGTGTTGCTTTTTGAATCCAGCAGATTGACGAATCGCTCAACATACTTGTGAATGCTCATTGTTCATATCCTCGAAGGACATCTCTCGAAATGCGGTAAGTCAAATGTGTGTCATAAACCCACGACTCGACAAAGAGATTCTGTAGGCTACGATTCGAATTCCGAAAACGTTGGCACCATCCGGGATTTTCGGTCATCAAAAAGGTCCTCCCATGAAAAGACTTTCATTTGTCCTGCTCTTACTCTGGACGACCTTGGATTCTCCCTTTGTATTCGGGGATGACTCGGGCACCGGCGGGATTTCCGTCACAGTCTCAGACGACACGGGAACCCCTGTTTCCCATGCGAATGTCTCGGCCTACCTTTGGACTGGCAAAATGGAACTGCAGGGGCAGCCGAAGCACACCGGCAGTGACGGAAAGACGACGATCACAAAATTGCCGGCAGGCGAAACGCTCTATGTGAGCGTTGTAGCCGATGGGCTCGCGCCCACTGAGCAGCATGTGGAACTGGGGCAAGGTGAGCTTAGAGACCTTAAGTTCACCTTGAGGCCCTCGATTGAGTGTTGGATTCTGCTTCGTGATCCCGATGGTCGTCCTGTAGAGAACGCAAAATTCCAACGACTGGACTTCGTTGATGCCGATGGTCGTCAGGTGGTGATGACAGAAAGTACGGCAAGTTCGCTCGGGGTCGAGCTTCAGAAAAGCGATGCGGACGGCCGCCTGAAACTCCCTCCAGTCTTTGAAGGCGCAAAAATTTCCGTATGGATTAGTCATTCGAATTGGAGACTCATGAAGATCGATGACCTGGTCGCCAGGCATAGCGAACTGCGGTCCGTTGCGATGCAGGCTGGCGTTCGTGTGCAAATCTCACTGACGCCGCATGGAATTGATTCGAAAGATCTGGAAGGACTTCCGGTACAAATCCGAATGTTGCCTGCCGACGGAGGCAGCGGAAGCGAACATACTGTGCTCAGGAAGGTGGACGTCGCGGATGGCAGCATTTCCTTTACCGTCTCTCCTGTAAAATACGACGACCTGATCCTGCTTGCAGACCACCATTACTTTACGCCGTTTCTCGAAAGCGGACTCATGAAAGAAGAACCTGCTCTTGATCTTCGGGATGGCGAAACACTGAATCATGCAGTGGTCGTTCGACATGCGAAAAAAGTCCGAGGGAAGATCGTTGCGCCAAACAAACAACCGCTCTCAAAGGTGTATGTTCGCAGCTGGATTTCGAATCTCGGCCCAGAGGGCCTTGTCGGCAACGGTCCGTCAGAACAGTGGTCTGTAGGTGGTGACAGCGAAACGGATGAGAGTGGTCGCTTTGAAGTCGATGCTGTAGAAGGACTCGTTGCAGTTGAAGCATTTCTCGACGGATATTTTCGAAGTCCGTCGAGATTCGAGTTCCAGGTCACTTCCGAGGTCACGGAACTCCCGGACATTCAATTGACGCCGTTGCCAACGATTCGAGGGAAAGTCGTCACGGCTGCCG
>JAYTAK010000403.1:0-4208 GCA_043737515.1 Candidatus Kuenenia sp.
GCCTTGACGCAGCCTTCCAGGTCGCCCTGGTCCTTCAGCTTGCGAGCGGCATCGTAAAGTTTTTCGGGATTGGTCTCAGACATAGGGAACTCATTCAGGTTTCGGAATCGTGGAATAAAACTGGTCACGGCGCGTATGGTAAACAATCGCCGCCCAGTGACAAACGAAACCGCACCTCGTTTAACCGCGTGGGCAACGCCCCGCGCTAATGCAGCCAGTCGTTTAGCCGCCTTGGCAACGCCCCGCGCTCGGGATGCCAGTCGGACGCAGCTCACGCGGCCCGCTGGGCACGCGGTTAAACGAGCCAATTCCGACCGCGTGCGGTCTGGTTTATGTTTCCCGTGGAACACACGATTGGGCTGCATCGGGGAGATCCGCCTCATCCGTCAGATGAAATCTCGCCCTCGCCGCACTATCATTCGCCAGCAATCGCCACGCCGGGTCCCCGGCCACACACATGGAAGCGGCTACATGAAACTACGTCCGAGGCTCATTGAATCCACCGCTGTCGCAGGATTCTTCATATTGGGCGTGTTCCTGCGAATTGCGCATCTGGAACGAGAAGCCGTCGAACACTTCGATGAAGGCATTTACGCCTCCGTACTGTGGCATGACGGACAATTCAACCAGCCATATCCCGCTCGACACTTATTCGCGCCGCCGCTGATTTCCACCATGATGGAAGGCACCAACTGGATTCCCGGACTGGCCCGCTACGCTCCCTTTCTGCCATCCGCGTTCCTGGGAAGCGCCACCATTCTTGCGATGTGGCTGCTCGCCCGAAGCTGGTTCGGAAAACCGGCAGGGATCTTTATCGCCGCCGTCGTCGCCATGAGCGACTTTCACATCCTGTACTCCCGGATGGCACTCACCGATGTCGCCTGCCTGTTCTGGATCGTCGCGTCGGTCGGTCTTGGAACTCTCGCCGTCTCTCGGCAGTGCGTGCGAACCGCCGCCGTCGCCGGATTTGTCTGCGGCCTCGCATGGTGGACCAAGTACACCGGCTGGCTGCCGTTGGCGATCCTGTGCAGCGGGAGCGGACTCTGGTGGATAGTACAGGGTCGCAAATCGATCACGATCATGCGGTTCACGGCGATCCTGGCAACGATCGCCGTTGTCGCCGCCGCGACCTTTGCACCGTGGTGGTGGCAACTGCAGGATGTCGGCGGTTACCAGGCCGTCGCCGACACTCATGCGTCGTACGTCACCGGATGGTCGTCATGGACAAAGAATCTTGCTCGGCAACTCGGAGATCAGTTTCTCTTTGACGGATTCACAGGACAACTCTCGCTGGGACTTGGACTCGCCATCGCCGGTCTTCTGCGCTGGACGTCAGGGCGTTCCACATGGAACGCGGCACCAGGCAGTGCAAATCCCAGTGAGGCAGTCACGTTGCCGCCCGTCACCTTGCTATTCCGATTCACGGCAGCAGCGATGGCCCTCTCGATAATTTCGATCCGAATCAAAACCCCGCTCATGCTGATGTGCATCGCGATCGGAGGATTGAGCGGCATTTATCTTTGGCCGGTGCTCCAGCGTGCATGGCAGCGTCGAACATTGAATGACCTGTCTCCGATGTCGCCGGGTGCCCTGCCGCTCTCCCCGACGGATCTGGAATGTGCTCCCACGATCGATCCGACGCTCGGATTCTGCACGACACTGACATGGTTTGTCGGGATGCTGTTTTCCACGCCGATGTATTCGCCCTTCAGCCGATTGTTCTTTCCCCTGCTGGCTGCCATCTGGCTGGCGGCAGCCGGTGGCGTCGCTTGGTGGCTGGAATCCAATCTCAGTGTCGCCAGACGTCTGGTGGGAACCGGCGAGACCGCTCCGAAACGCACATGGGGACAGCAGCTTGTGTCAACGATGCTGGCGGCAGCATTCGTCTCCTCATTTATTCGATTCGATGAAAACCGGGACGTTCAGTTTCTGACGAGGGAGGAATTGTACAACACGTCCCTCTTCGCTGATCGGCGTTCAATTGTCGCGGCGGCGGACGACATCGCAAATGCCTGTGTCAGGGACGCGACCCGCGATGGCGTTCCACGTGACACCGCACCATCGATCATCGATCTGAACAGTATCTCGCCCGAAGCACTGCGCGCGGCGGTCGAGAAGGCTGACAAAGCGGATTCGAAAAACACTGATGGACAAGAATCGCCGACGCTTTCACCCGATGAACGCAGCCGCATCAAAATGATCGTCTACGTCTACGGCGAACCGGGCCTGCTGTTTCATCTCAGTCAGACCGGCGTCGTCGCGTCGCCGGTGAGCCACCTCAATCTTCGTGACCCTGGCGATGCGCCACCAGCCATCCCGACGTTTGTTGTCTTCGGTCCAAACGCCAAACGAACACCCGGCTTCTGGGAAGAACTGATGCAGCGTTCGGAGCACTTACGTCCGGTGGCGACAGTTGAATTTGTTCCCAGCCAGGTGACATTGCGCGACCTGTTTGACGCCAGGTGGCTCAACGAACATCCGGAAGCGAAGAAGCAGACGCTGGAAGTGCATCGCGTCGAATAATGTCCGGGCGTGCAAACCGTCTCTTACATTCGAGTAACCGGCCCATTCGTTTAACCGCGTGGGCAACGCCCCGCGCGCTGACATCCACCCCGTGAAACGCTGCTCACGCTTGCTCACGCGGCCCGCTGGGCACGCGGTTAAACGAGGCAATCGCAGCCGCGCCGCAATCAATACTCGCGTCGCTGACGGGAACTCGGAATCTGCATCTGTTTGCGGTACTTCGTAATCGTGCGGCGAGCCAGCTTGATACCGTCAGCCGCGAGAGCATCCACCAGCGCGTCATCGCTGAGCGGGTCTTTCTTGTCTTCGCCGTCGATCAGTTCCTGCAGCTTGATCCGGATCGTGTCCCATGCCACTTCTTCGCCGTCGGCCGTCTGAGTCCCGCCGCCGAAGAATCGCTTGAGCGGAAACAATCCGCGCTGCGTCTGAATCCATTTCTCATCCACCGCGCGAGACACCGTCGTGACATGCACACCAACGCGATCGGCGATCTGCTGCATCTTCAGCGGATGAATAAACTCCGGACCCTTTTCCAGAAACTCATGCTGATGATCCACAATTTCCTGAGCGACTTTTCGCAGTGTCGTGTAACGCTGTTCGATGGATTCGATCAGCCACCGCGCGGATTCAATCTTGCGTCTTATCCAGTCTCGCGTTTCCTGCGTCGGGTTCTCCTTCAGCATCTTCTGATACCGAGGGCTGATCCGCAGCTCCGGCACGTATTCGTCCAGCAGTTTCACGATGTAGCGACCGGACTCATTTTCTTCGATCGCCAGATCAGGCGTCACGCGATGCACGGGACGTTGTTCGAATCCTCGACCGGGATATGGATTCAGTGACTGGATCTGTTCGATGCCGACCTTGATGAGGTCGATCGAATAGCCGGTGGCCTTCTGAATCACGGGCAGCCGATTGAAGGCGATGTCTTCCAGATGATCACGAATCAACACTTCAACGACTTCGTGAAAAGGCAGATGGTCGTCCACCTGCAGCAGCAACATCTCACGATGATCGCGCGCACCGACACCGGGCGGATCCAGATGCTGAATCAGCTTCAGGACTTCCTCCGCCTGTTCCATGGAAATACTTTGATCGTACAGCCGGTTGAACTGCTGTGCAATTTCCGGCAGCATGCTCTGCATCCGACCGTTGTGATCCAGATGCTGAATGAGGTATTCACCGAACTCCCGCATCGAATGATCGATGCTGAAAAACGAAAACTGCTCCAGCAGATATTCCTGCAGCGACTGTGGCCGAGCCACCATGTTGGACATCATGTCGTTCTGCCGGTCCATGTCGTCGCTCATCTGATTCGACGACGGGCGGGATCCGCCAAAACCGACATTGTCTTCCGACCAGTCGGCAGAGATTTCCAGCAACCGCTCGAAATCCGATTCGTTGTTTTCTTCTTTGCCGGCGACGAGTTCGCGATTCTCGACGTCCTTTTTCAGCTCGCGAATCTCCCGCGGATCGTCCGACGGGATCGAATAGTCTGTGGCATCCGCCTCCGGCACCGGGGCGTCCTTGTCCTTTTCGACGCGCTCCAGCGTCACGTTTTCGACCAGTTCCTGCTCGATCCGCTCGTTCAGCGCCATCATGTTCAGCTGCAGGATTTCCATGGACTGGATCATCCGCGGAGCCAGCTTCATTTGCTGGCTCATTTTCATTTGCTGAGAGATGTTCAA
>JAYTAK010000404.1:0-9694 GCA_043737515.1 Candidatus Kuenenia sp.
CATGACGGGCAGAGCGATTTTGAATCGTATCGCATCGCAGCGTCTGTCACCGATCCAATCACGAAAACGTATCATGTCTTCCGCGATCGCGTCGGCGCAATCAGTCTCGAATGGCAGAACAAATTGACGCTGGATGAAGCGCTGGGGAAATTGAATCAGGTCACCGGCCTGCCACCATTACAGCTACCGCCCCAAAAGGCAAAATGGGAGATCGATCGACAGCAGCTCGATGTCTTTCCACCGCTCGGTGCCTGGGAATCGGAGCCTGTCCGAGTCCCGATGTTCAGCGGCATCACCGGCCAGAGCGCTCAATGGACGGAATACTACAACCACTGGGGAACGTTTCTCGGAAGGTCCCCCGTCCGGATTGTGCCCGAGATCACGACCTATACCCGCCTCGCCGGATACTACAAATTTACCGCAATGAAACTGGCGATACCGCTTGTCCGCGTCGATAGTGCCGCCTATGCGTGGTTAGAGCAGGCTTACAACTCGAAGGAGGGAGAGTCTGGTACAAACCGAATCTTCATTGCCGAACCGGAAGTGTACTGGCGAAGCCGATTTGAAGAATGTCGGCTGGATTCAAAACGCCTGGATGACGCAACGCCCAGCTCGAAAATCCAATCCAAATCTTTGAGCAATCTGCGACCCTATCACCTGCTGACAAAAAACAGTTATCGGCAGACACTGTTGGATAACGTTCCTGCAGAAACGGCCAGTGTCATTCTCGCCGCATGGAAGCTCAATGCCGCAATCGGTGCCGTTGACGACGTGCGTGTCCCCGTTACTGCGGCTCAGGAATTGGCGTTGCGGTGCCCTGACAGCGACGTGTGCAGATCGCTGTTGAACGGCATTAAGCTTCATCCCGTTGAAGTGACCATCCGTCGTGCCGAGATGCTGGATGCCTATGGATCTTTAAGATGGGTGCTTCCTCTTGCCGATCTCCTGCGACACAAAGACAAACATGACCAGTTACTCCCAACAATGCGTTCACTTGCAGGGAAACATGGTGCGACATCCGACGAATTGAAGAAACTTGGGAACAGCCGGAAAAAATGGATTCTCTGGTACAGAAAAATTACGGCAAAGTAGAATCAAGGCCACGAGAATGCCAGGCATAATCACTGGCGCAGACCTCAGGCCGATTCACAGGGCATTGAAACGCTGAATCGTTAGTGGTTAGTGGTTAGTGGGCAGTGGTTAGTGGTTAGTGGGCATTGGTTAGTGGGCATTGGTTAGTGGGCAGTGGGCAGCGGGCAGCGGCCGTTGAAACTCCTGACTACTGACTGCTGACAACTGGATCCTCCTGTTGTCCCGAACACTCGGTCGCTCTGAGTCCATCGAATCCTCGTCATGGTTGTCAGAGTTGAATCGTTCGAAGAATCGAACTCCTTGAGTATGCTGATATGCTCCGATGACATGATTTGATCGGTGTCTGGATTGAGACGTGTTTCAATCGGTTTTGATTGTGTGCGGGACAGGCCAAAACGTTATGCAAGAACGAGCCACTGCCAGTCGCAGGAGAATGCTTGCCGGGTCGCTGGTCGGCGGGCTTTCGCTGAGTCTGGCCGGTTTGCTGCGGGCTGAAGCGGTCGCCGGGGCGATTGGGGCGCAGAAGATTCGGGCGTGTATCTTCGTTTTTTATTATGGTGGCCCCAGTCATCTGGATACGTATGATTTGAAACCCTCGGCACCCTCAACCGTGCGGGGTGAGTTCAATCCAATTGAGACCACGGTCCCCGGAATTCAGATTTCCGAACACCTGCCACAGATGGCGCGCGTCATGCATCACTGCGCGATCGTCCGCAGTATGCACCACACCAATCGACTGCACGATTCAGCTTCGACCGAGGTCTTTACAGGCCGCCAGGGATTGCAGGGTGACCGGGAAGAGTTCGCTCCGATCCCGCAATTTTTCCCATCACATGGTTCGGTCGTTAATCATCTGCGACGGCCATCGCCGGGAAATCCGGACCTTGCACCCGTGGCACATGCGGCGCTGCCGTGGCTCATTCATAACGTCGTAACCACGCCGTGTCAGGGCGGGGGATTTCTCGGGCAGCAGTTCGATCCGTTCGAAATCAACGCCGACCTTCCCTCCCTGCGATATCAGGTGGAAATGCTGCGGCGACTCGATCAGCTCTCACCGGATCGCATGCAGCATCGACGGGAACTGCTGAGCCGACTTGATGTGATCCATGCGGCTGTGTCCAATCCTCAGGCCATTCGGCTCAACGAATACAGTCGTCGCGCAGTTGAACTTCTGGATTCCACCGCACTGCACACCGCCCTGGATATTTCTCAGGAAAGCGCGGCGACTCGTGAACGCTACGGTCTGAGTGCGCCTGCCGCTCAGTCTGGTGATGGAGCTGCCGCAGGTGCTGCCGGGCGTGACTTGCGCGGACAGAATCTGTTGCTGGCGAGACGGCTCGTGGAAGCGGGTGTGCCGTTCGTCAATGTGAATGATTTTCGGCAGCAGGGACAGAACTGGGATTCACATGCCGATAACTTCGGACAGAACAAAAAGTATCTGCTGCCTCAGGCGGATCGAGCCCTGGCGGCATTGATTCAGGATCTGGATGAACGCGGACTTCTGGAGAGTACGCTTGTCGTCGCCACGGGCGAATTCGGTCGCACGCCAACCATCAACGCCAGTGCTGGACGGGACCATTGGCCCGACTGCTATTCCGTGGTCCTCGCTGGCGGCGGCATCAATGGCGGACAGGTCTTCGGTTCCAGCGACCGCATCGGAGCCTATCCGGAAACGGACCCGGTGACACCCGCCGACCTCGCCGCCACGATCTTCTGGCGATTCGGCATCGACCCCGCGACCGAAGTCCGGGACACGACAGGCCGACCACATCGGATTGCCACCGGTGAACCGATTCGCAGGTTGTTTGGCTGAACCGCTTCGACGAACAGAGCTGGAACGACTTTGCTCAGCATTCGCAGGGAGTGTGGTTCTACTGAGAAGATTTCCGCAAAGCGACAGATGTCCGCCGACGGAGCGGCGGACCTACGTAGGCGAACCGCTCCGTCGGTTCGCACGAGACACGTCGGCGAAGTTCGCGCCAAGAGAGCAGCCAGTGTTGTTCGCATGGAAGGGTGCGATCTGTCCAGTCCGTCGAAAGAAGCAGGATTCTGCATTTTGTATTGATGCTGTGGCTGGAGTTGAAGATTTGAATTCCTGAGCGAATTGTATGTTGAATCGAAGCCAGTGTTCCCCATCCGGCTTCATGCCGGTGGAAACCCGGTTTGCCAACTACCACATAAACCGCCCCGCTATTATTCCGGCCCCCAACTGGCTTCATGCCAGTGGATGCCAGGTTTGAAGACTTCGCGGATTTGTTGCCCGTGTGTCTGACGCAGGACCGGCCATAGTTTTCAAACCTGGCTTCCACCGACGCAAGGTCGGGTGGGGAGCGGCCTCCTGCGTTCTATTCGTCTTGGTTGCCAAACCTTTGGTCCACTGGCACGAGGCCAGTGGGGCCAATAAAACTGTAGTTCTTCCCTCCTGAACTGCGAGACCTTTGAATCACGCAATCTACAAAAATGCCATTGCATACTCAGGACTGGAGAGATCGCACCCGCACTGAACAGCTCTGAACGATGCTCTGAGACTGGGAATTTTTTCGTTTCGTGTGGTATCTTGCCGACAATCAAGTGACCCTCCGCACCCAAAAAAGGCCAAACTGATGACCGCCCGACACTGTCCGAAATGCAAAGAGCCGAAACTGAAGCACAAGACTTTGAGCGACGGCATCACCGGGATCGATGTCTGCCCCTCGTGTCTGGGAGGCTGGTTTGACGCTACGGAACTTGCCCGCGTGCTGTCGGTCGCGGTGGACCGGCTGAGTGCTCCTGCGAACGCGGAAGTATGCGATCGTCCGTGTCCCAAGTGCAGCATTCCGTTATCGCGGATTGACTATCCGGAAACAGAGATCGAGGTCGATGTGTGTGGTCATTGCCACGGAATCTGGCTTGACCGGGGAGAATTTCGAGCGCTCAACCTGGCGCGATCAAAGTATCAGGACAAAACCAAATTCGAAGAAGATCGACCGGTGCCTGCAAACTTGAAGGAAGCAGCCATTCAATTCGTCGAGCGAGTTTTGATTCGATTTGACATGGTCTGATTGAGGGTTCACCGACAAAGGTCAACGCGAGCGGGTGTCGTCGCTGGCTCCGCGCCACTCAATCCCGCCAGCGCGACATGACTGAGCTGCTCGGCAATCATGGTGGCCCACGGCGCGCTTTGACGATCCTCAGTCGCCACCGTACACTGAGGATCGAACTGAACGCCACCAAAGATTGGCAGTGCTCAACATGCAGCTTTAAGACTACTTTGAATTTGTTTCGGCCGACGAAACAATCGTCCAGCACTTGTCACAGGAATTCGATTTTGCAGCCTCTGCACGTACACTTCCTGCCTGCCCTGATGAATTCGTCGAATCTGGCGGGTGGCACGGCCGTGATCATCGACATTCTGCGGGCGTCGTCCACGATCATCACGGCGCTGCACAACGGAGCGAAATGCGTGGTCCCTTGTGGAACTCCGGACGAAGCGAGGCTGATTCGTGAAAAATCGAATGGCGAATCCGTGCTGCTCGGCGGAGAGCGTGGCGGAGTTCTCATCGACGGATTTGATTGCGGCAATTCGCCCACGGAATATGCGGCCAGTCGAGTCGCCGGAAAGACCATTGTGTTCACGACAACGAACGGAACGAGGGCGTTGTTGAAAGCTGCCGCGGCCGAAACCATTCTGATCGGGGCTTTCGTCAATCGACAGGCGGTGGTCGATCGATTGCATGCGGATCAGCGTCCTGTCCATCTGGTCTGCGCCGGCACGGACGGTGAAATCACGGGGGAAGATGTGCTGTTTGCCGGAGCGGTCGTCGAGGCACTTCAGCAGCGACACGCTTCAGGCCGTTTGACCGCTCAACGCTGGACGTTGAATGATTGTGCTGTGATCGCGCGTGGCTTCTGGCGACAAAGTGTGGGAGCCAATTCGCTTGTCGGCGGCGATGAAAACCTGTCCGCAGGAATTGAAGCAGCGATGCGGGTTACGCATGGTGGTCGCAACCTGATCGAACTGGGCTACGACAACGATATCAGTCTGTGCAGCGCCGTGGATTGCATCGACCGTGTGCCAATGTTGACTCTTGCTCAGTCAGTCGTGGTTTGATGGATCGGGTGGCCGGGGCTGGACTGAGCGGAGCGAAGGAAGCCACGGGGTTTCGGGCTGGCGCCCTCCAACCCCGGCCACCCACAATCCATTGCTGACAGATCGCTACGCCTTCCGTCGGCGCGGGATGCGGTTCTTGTCATCGACCAGTACAATTTTTGGAACGTGCTTCTGGCGTTCTTCATCTGAGTACTGTGCATAGCTGCAGATGATGACCAGATCGCCGACCTGAACCAGGCGAGCGGCGGCACCGTTGAGGCAAACGGTGCCCGAACCGCGTTCTCCGCTGATCGCGTATGTTGTGAGCCGGTTGCCATTGTTGATGTCATAGATATCAACCTGTTCCCATTCCACAATGTCGGTCGCTTCCATCAGCAACGGGTCCAGCGTCACGCTGCCTTCGTAGTGCAGGCTGGCGTCCGTGACAGTCGCACGATGGATTTTTGATTTGAGCAGCTTTCGGTTCATTCAGCATCACGCTCGCAGTTTCGCGGACAATTGAGTTTCACAACTGGCAATCACTTTTTTCACCACCGTATCGACTTCTTCAGTCGTCAACGTACGGTCAGAAGCCATAAAGCGGCAGGTGATCAGATAGGACTTCCGATCAGCATCGATCTGTTTTCCGCGGTACTGTCCACCAAACGAGGTTCCCAGCAACAGCGCGCCAGCAGAATTGGAGACGGTTTCCGACAACTGAGCCCATGAAACTGATTCCGGCAGTACGAAATTCAAATCTCGGGAAATCGACGGAAATCGAGGCAACGGGGCATACGACCGTCTGGCTTCGAATAGTTCTTCGACGAGCGGCACTCGCAGCTCAGCCACGCAGACAGCGTCCTGCAGGTCACAGCGATCCAGGACGTCGCGACTGAGTTCTCCCAGCCAGCCCCAGAGCTTTCCGTTCAGACTCACGGCAGCGCCTCGGCCTGCTGTGTATTCCGGATGCGATGCAGGTGCGGTTGTCAGTTCGGCTTGCGGAGCCAGCTTTGCCGCGAGCGATTCGACTACACCCAGGAGTTGGGCGAATGAGCGTCCGGAAACGATGCCAATGGTCAATGGTTCGGCTTGATGCTCGGGCTGGCTCAGACCTGCTGTCAGGTACACGCGAGCCACTTCAAACAATTCCGCGTTCGCGCAGCCGTGCCGTTCGTTCTGGCGGCGACAGGAGAGTAGACTTGGAATCAGGCTTTGTCGCAATTGATCTTCATGGCTGCGACTGGAATGATTCACGGCAACCGCATGAATATCTCCGTGTGGCCGGAGCAACTGTCGCTGCTGCTCGCTGACAAACGACATCGTCAGGGCTTCTGAGAGTCCGCTGGCGGCAAGCTGCAGACGAATCGTATCAATCACACGTTCGCGCAGAGTTCGGGCAGTCGCCACGACCGGCAAGGCGGCGTCGATCGGGATATGTTCGTAACCGTGAATACGAGCCACTTCTTCGATCAGATCACACTCGCGCAGCAGGTCCGGACGCCAGCTTGGTGGTTCGAATGTTGCCGCTTTCTCGCTGCGTTCAAGGCACTTCAGTCCCAGCCGATGCAGAATGTCCACACATTCGTCGGCAGCGATTTCAATCCCCAGCAATCGCGACACCTGACCGAAACGCAGCGTGACAGAATCTCGCATTGCAGGCACGGACTGTCCTGCCACAATCGATCCAGTCAGCAGTGTACCGCCCGCAACTTTCTGGATCAGTTCGCAGCAGCGGCGGGAGGCCCAGTCGAGCCACCGTCGATCGACTTTTCGCTCAAAGCGATACGACGAAGGACTATGCAGCTTTAATGATCTGGCCGTCGCACGAACCGACAGCGACGCGAATGACGCGGCCTCGATCAGTACGTTGGTCGTGGTGTCTGAAATCTCGGTGTCAAAGCCGCCCATGACTCCCGCAACTGCCACCGGACGATCGGCGTCGGCAATCACACACATCTCTTCGGTCAATGCATACTGACGCTGATCAATCGCCGTGATCGTCTCCCCCTTCTTCGCGCGGCGGACGATGATTTTTTTACCGTGCAGGCGATCGAGATCGAAAGCGTGCAGCGGCTGTCCGCATTCCAGCATCACAAAGTTTGTGACATCGACGACGTTGTTGACCGAATTGATGCCGACGGCTGCCAGGCGATCTTTCAGCCATGTCGGACTGGGACCAATTCTGACTCCGCGAATCACTCGCCCGTGGTATTCAGGGCACAGGTCCGGGCACTCGATTGCAATTGAAGTGACGGTACTGGCAGCCGGTCCGGATTCTGTCACGGCTGCCGGAGGAATGGTGAGCGGCTTTTCGAACAGCACAGAAACTTCTCGTGCGACGCCGATATGGCCCAGACAGTCGGGCCGGTTGCTCGTGACTTCGATGTCGATCACCACATCCGGCTTTGACAGGCCTGTCGAGACGTCGTGGAACTCTTCCAGATTGAGTCCCGACATGGTCAGCCGATGAGTCAGTTCTTCAACGCTCGGCGGCAACGACACGTATTCGGCCAGCCAGTTCTTACTTACAATCATGACTCAATGCACAGCCGCTGAGAGTATTCAGTTTTCGCCGCCTGCGAAGGCGTTTCAGAATCCGGGGCCTGCGAGGCCGCATACGCAGATTCTAACCGGCGAAACCCGGAATCCACGCAGTGTAGCCGAACCAGCCAACGCCGTGAAGGATTCGTTGAAGTGCTGGAATTATGGGCTTTCCCCGACATTGACTTCGCAAATCTCAATCATTCTGTTGAGTTTTGTGATCGCCAGCACTTCGCGGACGTCGGCACTGGGATTGAACATCTGGACCTTCAATGGGTGATTCGGAATTCGAGTCAGTGAGACCAGCAGTCCCAGCATTCCACTGGGCACCAGTCGCACACCCGTCAGGTCAAACGCCACGGTGGATGAATTGTTGATCTTGAGCAAATCCGAAATCGCGGCCCGGTAATGAGCGACATTAAACTCGGACGGAACATCCTTCCCTGCGAAACCCAAAACTGTCACGGGGCCAACGCTGTACACCTTGAGCAGCCCGTCTTCGGTCAATGCATATTGCTGCGTAAGGTCTTCTGCGGCGAATTGGTTTTCAGCTTCTTCATTTGTCACGGGAATCACTCCTCAAAGATCAACGATCAGGAACGGCAGTCTAACAAATCCTTAGGGGAGACCAATCGTCGCCGTCGAAAAACTTGAAATCTCGATCAGGTTTTGACTGGATCGGGCTGCGCCTGCCTCAGAATCGGGGAATTTGCGCATGGTGCCATTCGATCCTGAATGGCTGGCCTGAAATACGAACCTGGTTGGTATGCTGGTGACTTGAATTTTCTCGTTGGAGTATTGGCTCTGGCCGGGCTTGTAATTTGCCGGAGCACAGGCTTCAACCTCACTCATCATCGAAACCTCCCCCTTTGCTTCCAAACCACCTGTCTGCCGAATCACCACGCACGCTGAAACTTGTCTCCGACCGGTTGCTGGCCGAACTCAGTGCCGAGCTGCACGGCCCGA
The DNA here is from genome assembly GCA_043737515.1 of Candidatus Kuenenia sp. Taxonomy (GTDB): domain Bacteria; phylum Planctomycetota; class Planctomycetia; order Planctomycetales; family Planctomycetaceae; genus SXXK01. The sequence goes on from JAYTAK010000404.1 coordinate 8,669, forward strand.
ATGTGCTGGTGCTGCTGCTGCACGGCACCACACTGGCCTCCGCGCTTCGCGCATCGCGTCCGGATCTGAAATTTACATTCTTTACCACAGAGCATTTCTTCTATCGCACTCTGCAGGCGTTTCACGCGGATGTGATGGTGACGCCGGATGCCGTCAGCATTGTCTGTGCGGCTGATTTGCCGCAGCAGGAATTCGACGAAGTGATCTTCCCGACACTGTCCGGTGATTCCTCTGAACTTGCACAGGACCTGATTCAGGCCGCCCATCAGCGACTGAAGTCCGGAGGTCGGCTGTTTGCTTCTACCAATAATCCCAAAGATCGCTGGGTCCAGAATCAACTGAAGGCACTTTTCAGCAAAGTCGATGTGCTGAAACATAAGCAGGGCACGGCGTGTATCGCCACGAAAACCAGCCCGCTGAAGAAAGAAAAAGGGTTCCGCGCGAGATTTGCGTTTCGTCAGGGCGAGCGATTGGCTTACGTCGAAAGCCGCCCGGGAGTCTTCTGCCATCGCCGCGTGGACGGCGGCGGACGCGCATTGATTCGGTCGTTGGCGTTACTCAAGGGAGACAACGGTCAGCCGGAGTTCACGCCTCAGCGGATCGTCGAAATGGGCTGCGGTTCGGGTGCGGTGTCGGTCGCTGCTGCGATCGAATATCCGGACGCCACGATTCTGGCTGTCGATAGCGATGCGCGGGCCGTGGAATGCACACAATTGTCCGCAGGGCTGAATGAAATCACCGCGATACAGACGTTGCTGACATCAGACGGCGTGCTGCCTGAACCGGGAACATGGGATCTGTTGCTCGGCAATCCGCCATACTATTCCGACTACAGAATTTCGGAATTGTTTCTGCAAGCGGCGCGGACGGGGCTGCGTGAAGGTGGCCGCATTCACATTGTCACAAAGCTGCTCGAATGGCACCAAGCGCGAATGGAACAACTGTTCGGCGATGTGACGCAGCATGTGATCAGTGAATACACGATCTTCACTGCGGTGGCTCGGAACAAACCGGGCTCAAAGACCC
>JAYTAK010000405.1:0-4205 GCA_043737515.1 Candidatus Kuenenia sp.
GCCGCCGTGAATCACATCGTTTCCGCCCTGGTTTCCGTAGTTCGGGTCAGCGAAATCTCCATACAGCGTGTCCTGCCCGGATCCTCCATTCAAAAAATCGCTGCCTTCAAAACCCTGGATCGTGTCGTTGCCGGCTTCCCCGTAAAGGAAATTGTCGTAAAAGCCGTAGCTCCTGCTCCCGTAAATATGATCGTCTCCGTCACCTCCATACGCAACATGAGCGTAGATATAGTCATTGCCCGGCCCGCCATACGCAGCACCTGAGCCAGATGCTTCGATCCAGTCATCGTCCCCTTCACCGTAGAGCAGACTGACTCCTTCGTATTCGCTGTATAAATGATCCGATCCTGCGCCGCCGAACAACCAATTTTGGCCGGAGTCGCCATAGAGATGATCGTCGCCTGGACCGCCGATCAGTATGTCGTTGCCAGCAAAGAAGTCGCCGGTGTCGTTGTCGTAGACGTAATCAGTGTCGTCTCCACCGTCCATGAGATCGTTGCCCGCACCCCCGAACAGTTTGTCCTCGCCGACTTCACCATACAACCAGGAAATGCCGTCGCCGCCGTAGAGATCGTCACCGCCAGCGCCGCCATAGACGATGTCGCGAACAGTCGTGTTGTTGTCGAAAACATCATCACCGGCACCAAGTGAGACGATGATGGCTTCCAATGAGTCCAACTCATTGACGCTGTAGGCGACGGTGTTGTTATTGACGTCCTGAATCCGCACCCAGATGAAGTCAGAATTCAGGGGGTATTCCTCGACAGTAACCCGATCCACGACACCTTTTGCCCCCCCCAGATTTGCTCCATTGACATACATCACAGTGCCGTCGATCTGCAGAGCTGCGTCGGTGAGTACGGCAATTTCAATCGACTGCGCCGAACACACTGACATCGTCGCCAACATGGCGGCAATGCACAGAACCATGGAGATTGCTCGGGACTTGGAGGCAAGCGCACAGGCTTTGCTCAGCAAACGCACGGAGTCCGGTTTTACTGAGAAGATTTCCGCAAAGCGATAGATGTCCGCCGGCGGAGCGGCGAAACTACGTAGGCGAGCCGCTCCGTCGGCTCGCACCAGACACGGCGGCGAAGCCACTGATGCGGCAGAAGAGATTCGGTTGCGAGCGAAGCCCGAGCCAAGCTGGACGGTCCTGAGACGTGATATTCCTGCCGTCGATCCGGATTTCGCCGAATCCTGGCACGACTCAACTGCGGCGGTTGCCCTTTTGATACATTGATGCACTCGATCAACGAATGCACTGACTCTCCACGTTGACTGTTTCATGATGCACTCTCCCGACTTGTGTTTGACCGAACAAAACCAGACCACAAGTTAGAAATGTCAGAAACAGCCGCGACCTTTCAGTGTTTTCGGAAAGAGTTTCTTCCTGTCCGCCGGCGCAGCGGTGGACCGGCGGCCAGGCGGACGCAATGGAAAGCGGGCGAGTCATCGTTGCGGGTGTCGATGACTCGCCCGTGGGGAACGCGGGCTGTGGCAGGCTAACGATCGTTGAAAGGAGGAAACAACAATCGCCGGAATACTGCAGGTGAAGGAGGAAAACCAGCAGCATTCTCTCTGCGTGAAGTCAGAACAACTTCTCTTGCCCCGGAAATCCAGCCCACTGCGGAGTGCTGCCGGAATTCCCACGTCGCTCCCCGGGAAGGAGGACACCATTCAAATCCGCCGATTTTCCTCGCGAGCCTGCGCCAGGCATCGCTGTGTTCGAAGTTCTCTCTAACGCCGTCCGTTCCAGTTGGCGATCTGGCTCGTCATCGTCAAACACTCGCGTCGCTTCCGATTGGCCGAAACGGTTCGCTTCGACTGTTGATTCGGCTGACAAATCCAGAATCGGGACCACCGGTTGGACGTTTTCACCTTCGAACGGCGATTCATCATCCGCAAGTTTACGCACCGTCGCGTCGTGCTCACGCGGGATCGGTGCGGCGAAGGAGGCGTCCCGACCCGTTGACGCGGGTTCCAGTCGAGTCTTCGTATTCTCAAAGCCGACGGCAGGTTCCCTGACACTGGTTTCACGACTGCCAGATTTTTCCGGCACCGCCACCGACGCGGCACGCTGCGGGTCAGGACTCTGAAGCCGTACTGTCGCGCCATCGAGCGAACGACGGGGTTTGGTGATGGATGCCGATGCTTTTGATTCAGGCATGATCTCGGGACGAGCCGTCGCCTGAGAAACTGACTCGCCTGAATCCTCATTCGCCGCCAGCATCTGATCGCGTGGCAACGTCAGTTTCGGCATTCCAGCCAGCACCCAGCCCTGCCAGTTGCGTTCCAGCGACTCAATACCTTCGTGATCAAAGTTGGCGCGAATTGCGTCTTCCCAGTTTGTGCGTTCGCCGTCGGAAATGAATTTCAGGTACACATGACGTCCCTTCTGCTGCACCAGAAAATCGGCGAGCGCATATCCTTGGGCATACATCGTGAGCATCGGGCGCTGGCCACGGGGATACTCTTTCATCGCCAGCAGATCACGCAGCGAAATCAATTCCGGCTTGTTGCGAATGACTTCGTTCAGCAACGACAACTGCTTCAATTGTTCGGAGCGGTGTTCAAACAATGTTGCCGCGCCTTCATCTGCCCAGCGAGGCAGCGGGCGTCGAAAATGACAGGCGAAGATCGTGTGATTGATCTCATGCGGCAGGACAGAATCAAGAATTCGTTCCAGCGATCCCTGCACTTCCATTCGCCAATTCAGAACTTCGCCGCGCACGAACTGAAACGTCGTTTGACCGCCAGCTCCCAGCGCACCTTCTTTGACGGAAATTTTGCAGGGCCGACTCCAGTTGGGCAATGGCTTGCCGAGCCAGAAAATTGCGAGCTGCTGGCGATAAACTTCGGCCGCTTTGCCAACCTGTTCGGCGACTTCAGCGCTCTTGGCGGTGACAGCAAAATTGACGGTCTGATGCGTCGCAGCATCAATCGTGCTGCTGGCAGCGACCAACCAAAAGGCCGCGGCAAGACATCGCAGTGTTCGAGCGTCCATGCTCATCCTGTGCGTCAGTTGAAAAGAAGTTTTCTGGCAACGAATCCATTCGCCACCCTGTTCAGAACCGGCAGCAAATGCCGAACCAGTTCAATTTTTTGATCACGTTTTCTGCCCACAGCGGAATCGCAATTCCTTTCTCAAAAAGAACTTGCGACATCCTGCAATTGTTCCGATGATCCGCGAACGCAGACATTTGAACTTCGGCAGATTCTGCAGATGTTACACAAATTGTCGATTTTACATCCAGAGCAATCGCATGAGAATTCGAAAAGCCGTCATTACGGCGGCGGGTGACCATCACGCACGCCTCCCACTTCAGACACTCGTCGATCGGCGCGGCGAAATCCGCACGGCGTTGCGCCTGATGCTGGATGAGGTCGTTGATTCCGGGATCGACGAGGTCGCGATCATCGTCCGCCCCGGACAACAGGAACCGTATCTCACTGCTGCGGGACCTCATGCTTCGCGAATTGTCTTCTTTGAACAGTCCAATCCGCGCGGTTACGGTGATGCGATTCTGCGTGCCCGCGATTTCGTCGGCGGTGAATCATTTCTGCATCTCGTGTCGGACCATTTGTATCTCAGCCGTACCGACCGCCTGTGTGCTCAGCAGCTCGTCGAGGCCGCAACGAAACATGAATGCTCTGTATCGGCGATCCAGCCTACACGCGAAAACGAAGTCGCGTTCTTCGGTACTGTGGGCGGGACTCCGCTGGCGCAGTCCGACAACTTGTATGAAGTCAACACGGTGATCGAAAAGCCCACGCCCACAATCGCCGAACAACGCCTGATCGTGGCCGGACAACGCGCGGGCTATTACCTGTGCATGTTTGGAATGCACGTTCTCACGCCGACCGTTTTGACGCTGCTGCAGAAAACACTCGACGCCGCACCCGCCGGAAAAAACATCGACCTGAGCAGCTCCTTGAATCAACTCGCTCAAACCGAACGCTATCTCGCTCTCGAAATCGACGGGTCCCGCTACAACATCAGCTATAAATACGGTCTGCTGCTGGCTCAGTTGGCTTTTTCACTGAGCGGCGATGACCGTGATTTGATCCTGACGGAACTCGTCAACCTGCTGGCGGCGAAGTAGAAACGCTGACCCTACCGGATTCTCTGTGCGTGATTTATGGGAACATTCGTTTAACGGCGAGCCGTAGGCGTAGGCGAAATTCTCTGCCGCCTACACCTA
>JAYTAK010000406.1:0-9692 GCA_043737515.1 Candidatus Kuenenia sp.
CCTCAGCGTGATCCGTCGCTTCGCTTTGAGCATGCTGAAAAATGACAAATCCGAAAAGCTGGGTATTAAAAATAAACGACTACTCGCCGCCTGGGACACGGACTACCTCGCAAAAGTCCTCTTCGGATAATGACTTAGCACGCAATCGCCCCAGCGAAATGGCGATTTTAACCATGGCAGAACAACAAAACGCACTCTTAGAATTCAGCGCGATCGGCATTGTTTGTTGAGAGGCTCTTGATGAAACGCATAACGTTTTGCACGGCTTGGCAAGTTGACGAATTCTTATTGAATTCAGGGTCCGATATCCGCGTCGGCCCATTCGGTGAGAATGAAGTCAGCCTCCGCTTCTATAGTTCAGATTCGGAAGACATTGGTGTACGCATTCCAAAGACTCCAACTGACGAAATCTTTGCCAAGTGTGTCATCGAGATACCGACATCAGCAGTTGCCGCCCTTGCGTCCGTGCATGATTCATTGACGCCGCTTCGGGATGAAAGTCTCATCTCAAGAGTGCGGCCTTCGATAGGATTGTCCGAACAATCGCAACTTGATCGGCAACATGCTCCCGGCGCGGTCGCAGAAATTCTGATGCAACCACCTGCATCACTGCAGGATGTGCGTGACAAAGTGTCAAGTATCACGCAAGAGGCTGCAATTTACCTATTGCGACTGCTGCGATGGCGCGCTGTTCGGGATTTCCATTTTCAAGTGAGTTGGCGGACCGGTGTCTATTGGATGTCGCCACTGGATGGACTCTGGCGCCGGGTGCCGGGCGGGCCTCCCAAACCTGCCTCTGGATTTGGGATCAAAGCCGGAATTTCGGATTGGCCGCACTATGTGGAAGAAATCAATCAAATGCTGAGCAGTGGTACTCAGCCGGGGGCGTCATTCGATCTTCTCTGCGAGGCTCGACACTTGTCGAAAAGTCGTCCCCATCTGGCGCTCATTGAGGCAGTCCAAGCGTTGGAAATCGGAACGAAAGAAGCAATCGTTCGTTTGTGCCCCGCGAATAGCTGGCTTGTTGAAAACAGTCCGTCACCACCTGTGGAGAAGTTACTCGTTAAGTACATTCCCACGTTGATTTCGAACACAAAAGCAAAAGACATCTACGTGGAATTCTTCTCAAAACGAAAACAAGAAGACTTAAAGAAGATTGTGCTTCAACGCAACGAGCTTACACATCGACCAGGTCGAATCGCAATTACGAGCGAATCCGTGGAGTTTGCTTGCGATCTTGTTGGGGACTGCCTCTACAAACTGGACCTTGCCTGCGGACAGTCTTGGGCGGAGCTCGCTTTGTGGAATCGAGAAGCAATTGCTGCTCTCTTTAAGATCACGACGTCATAAAAGATCACAGACAGCCGGCGGGCAGTTTCCGGGAATCAATGGCGGCGAATCTGGGAATCAGTCGCCGTCAGCAATCGCAGCTAGCTACTCCAGAGCCAATCCGCGTTCAATGCTGCGTATCTAATTCAACGCCATCAGCATGACATTAATTCGTAATTCAGTAAGATTCAAAATCGTTTCCAACGCGCGATCCCATCGCCCGCCGTTCCTCGAACCCCACCGTGTATAGAGATTCTCCATGCAACCCCGTCTTCAGAAGCCAGTTCTAACAGTGTTTTTTGCCGCTGCGTTAGCTTCGGTCTTCTTGTGGTACGCAGTCCCAGTTTTCTTCGGAAAGAATACTTCAACTGGTGAGCCGTATACAGTGATCACGACTCATGAGGAAGTGCGAACTGGTAAATGGACCGACCCTGAAACGGGTAAAGTCCATGATGTTGAAATACCCGTCGACATTCCAATCATGCGCACCGCTTACCGGACCGCATTCCACTATGACCAAGTTTCATTAAAGGCCCTTTTGGTCCTTTCAATCATCAGCATCGCAACAATAATTGTCGCAATTTCAGCGGCAGCCACCGCAATTCAAGTTTATCGGATTGAATCCAAGACAGGGAAGGATGCTCCAAAAGCCATGCGTGAGCGAAATGAGAAACTCATAATACTGCTCGTTGGCATGGTTGTAGGATTCGTTGGCTCAAATCAGTCGTCGGATGTGTTGATTCCCGCGTCAGGATCCAGTGAGCGTGGCACTGCGCCGGAACCACGTCCGATTTCAGACAGTATCTATGAAGGCCGATTCGATGAAGCTCCAGCCCCAGCCCCAGCTCCAGCTCCAGCTCCGGCATCACCACCAATTTCTGCGCCGATCAGTCCACGAGTGCTGTAACTAATCCTGTCGATCCTTTCGCTAAATCGCAACTTGGACCCCACCGTACCTGAAACCGTACCTAAAAGCGTCTCAAGGCACGGTCACCAACACTAAGCCCAACTATCGGCACCGCGTAAAATCCAGCATTCAAAGGGCAACCATACCTCAACCAGATGACACTACAAGACTGGGGGCCAAGGGGTCGCAGGTTCAAATCCTGTATTCCCGACTACGGAACACAACAGGTTCGCAGCACAGGGTGCGGCGAACCTGTTTTTCTTTGGCAATCAACGAGTTGTTGCTCAGTCGCACTCGGTTCCAAGGGTTCAAACTTCTCGCGAACTCGATACCACGGCAAGAGCCCTGGGCCGCAAGTCGCTGGTAGGATATATGTTGCGGAGTTCAAATCCTGCTGCCTGTTTAGGCATGGCGAGATGATTCGGCTCGTTGGGTTCGCCAATCGCCTCCGAACCGTCTCGGTACCGGGCGTTTCAGGTGGGCAGAATGGAGCAGAACAATGTCGAACTGGAAACGCTGGCCCGATGCCCCGTTGAACGAGAAGTTTGCCGAGATCGAGCATCCTGATCGCATCGTCTACCCCGACCTCAACGATGGCTCGCCCCTCGTCCTCGCGTGCGATCACTCCGGTGAACACGCTCCGCCCGAGTTCCGCGTCCTGTCCTTTCTCGTCACCACCTACAAAGCGGTCGCCGGATGGGAACCGCTGCGGATCGCGGTGCGGAAGAAACACCTCGCCGACGGGCGGCGGATGTCCTTCAAGGCACTGAACGATGCGCTGCGGATCAACGCCTTTTCGGGCTTCCTTGATGCGGCAAGCCAGTTGAAGGGCGTGCTGGTTTGCGTCGGCGTGGAAAAGGGCTTCGCCCTCCCCAAGGACGAGCTTCCGCCGCGGCAGCACGACTGGACGGCCGACACGCTTAGCAAGCTGGTCGAAGTCTGTGTTTTCGGCGGGGTCATGGTCGACGGCCTTCGCAGCAACGGCCAGCCAGTTCATTGGATTACCGACGACGACTCGACGGTCTCGACGGAGAAGGCCAAGGCTGACGCCGTCAACCTAATGGGCGGCCTTTTCCACAAGTACCCTGGCGAGTACCTTGAAGTCGGGGTGGGCGTCGCGAGCCAGTTCGACGACGACCTTCGCGCAGAGGATCTCGTCGCCATTCCCGATCTTGCGGCCGGGGCCTATTCGGAGACGCTCACCATAATGGGCAAGGCGAACATGCCGACGTCTGGCACAGGCCCGATGGGCGCGATGTTGTTCGTGCAGACCAAGTCGAGCTTGATCAACACGTGGCGGTCCGAAATCGACAAGCCGCTGAAGCACATGAATGCCGTCATCCGGCCCGCCGATTCTGGGCAGATGCGCGTGTCGTTCGGTGCGCCCTTCTCCCGGATGCTACGACCCGGCGAATCCGCGGAAGGCGCTCCCACGCTCAACTCGAAGTGGCGGAGGGCACTCGAAGCCGACCTGAAGGCACGCGGCATCGATCCGAACGAGGTTCTGAAGTCTATGGGTATCGATCTCTAACGATTCACCCCTATCGCCTGCTCACTACTGGTCTTAGTTTCGCGTTACTAGAGGAAAACAAAGGGAGGGCAAAAAGGGGTCAGGTCTCTTTTATTTGGCGTCGCACGTTGTTAGACTTTAGTGATGGCACGCACGAAACGCATTTGTCCGGCAGGTGAAGTCTTCCACGTTCTGAATCGAGCGGTGGCTCGGCTCACGATTTTTGAAAAGCCGGAAGACTATGCCGCGTTCATGCGTGTCGTGGAAGAAACTTGGAACATCGTGCCGCTGCCGATTTATGCGATGGTGGCAATGCCGAATCACTGGCACTTTGTGGTCCGGCCCGAGACCAGCGATCAGGTGAGTGAGTTTTTCCGTCGCCTCACGGTGATGCACACTATGCGTTGGCATGCTCACTACAAGACTGGTGGCACGGGGCATCTGTATCAGGGACGCTTCAAATCGTTTCCGATTCAAACGGACGGGCACTTGCTGACGGTAATGCGGTACGTGGAACGAAATCCAGCTCGTGCAAATTTCGTTGAGTTCGCGGAAGACTGGCAATGGAGTTCCGCGTATGCTCGCTTCCAGCGTGCTGACGAACGCCGCTGGCTGGCAATTCCCGTTGATCCACAGTTGCCGCGAAACTGGCGTTCATGGGTGAACAAGGTCGAAACTGAGGCAGAACTGAACTCGCTTCGCCGCAGTGTCAAACGCGGCTTGCCGTTTGGTGAAGCCAATTGGACCAGAAGCAGTGCCGTTCGCCTTGGGCTCGAAACCACAACTCGGCCCAGAGGAAGACCAAAGAAAGAGACCTGACCCCTTTTTTGTCTCCCCTTTTTTGTCTCTGACCCCTTTTTTGTCTCCCTTTTTTGTCTCCAACCCTTTTTTGTCTCCCAATCTACCAGTGGCTCTGCGAAGCCGTCGATGCCAGCCTCAAAGGCCAATCCGCTCCGCGCATCCTGTTCGACCCGTGAACAGTTACGTGCTGAAGACTCCTGATTGTTATCCGCTGCACGATCTGACTGCCAGTGGTCTCTATCGAGATTGGAACATTGTCGAACCGAATCAGAATCGCGTCGGTGAAGCCTGTACAGATTTTCATTTTGGCATGTTGGACATTCACTGGACCGAAAGTCCAACCGTCGATCTCCGCATCCACGACATGACCGACCGCGCTCGAGTTCGCAAAACGGTCCGATTGAGTGAGTTGAAGTTTTGAATTCCGTAGTCCGACCTGTCCAAGGTCGGAAACCTTTCAACTCCGCGCTCATTAGATGATCTCGAATATGGCGGGCAAACTCCACGGACTGAGGTCTTTGTCGCGACTTACAGCCCGAACCCAGACGCGATATGTGCCTTTGGGCAAGTCAGAGGGAAGGTTGTATCCTGGAAACAAATAAGCTCGACCTTGAAGAACCTTGATATTCTGATCGGTACTTATCCAGATGTCGTATTCCCAAGCCCCTTCGATTTTCGTCCAGTCGATCGTATTCGTTTCCAGGTCACTCTCGAATGTCGTGGGGACTATCAACTCTGGCCTTGTCGTCACCGTAAACGTCTGGGGCTCGCTCATCAAAGCTGGCAGACCTGGTCCATTAGCGCGGACGGTCCATGTATATTGGCCTTCAGATGGAACGGACACTATCGCGCTGGGAGTGAACCGGTCGTTATATCGCCCCAATGACTTTCCGGTGTCAGCATTCCAGACGATAAGAGTATATGTCGTTGCACCAGCAACGGGAGTCCATTGAAGTTCCGGTTGAAACGTAAAATTGCCGTCGGTCGGCAGCAATTGTGGTACCTGCGACGCCTGGGGTATGAGCGGCTCCGACCATTCGCCGACTGTTCCATCTTTTGCGATGCCTCGGACCTGGAACGAATAGGCTCCCAGCGGAAGACTCATACTCGAACTGAATGAAAATGTCACAAGATTCGTTGCTGTAATCCAACCGGGCACATTATTGGCGATATCGTCAATCCGCACTTCATAGCTGGCAGCTCCTGACAGTGGACTCCATGCGAATGTCGGGCGGTCAAACGCACCAGCAGACGATGAGACACGTACGGATTCGACTGGGGCCTTGACTGTCACCTCGAAGATGTCCGACCAGCGTCCGGCGCGACCGTCTGCGGAAGTTGCGCTGATCATGAACCGATGCGTCCCGATGCTGTCCAGCTTATGATAGTTATATGATGTGACATTCCCGACGTAGGTCGTCCACTTGTTCTCTGGAGCGAATCGCGGAGCTTGATAATAAAGGTAGTAATCCCTGGCTCCTTCAATGGCGTCCCAGGAAAGTGAAATCTCCTCTTCAGGTCCGAATACCGCCTTCGATGTTGTCAATTGCGGAGCGAGGCCAACGCTAAAGTCTTTTGGCTTCGACCAAGAGCTAAGACTGCCATCGGCTGCGACACCGCGAATCCAGATTCGATATTTGCCAGATGCCATAGTTTCGTTGAGCCGAAATTTGGTCGAGGCATCCAACGTCGTGATTCGAATTGCTGGCTGCGACGGAGTGGTCAAATGCGAGATCCACATGTCGTAATTGACCACTCCAGGGACGGCAGTAAAACTGACATCTGGAGCACTGGTGGTTTGGTGCAATACGCTGGTGATCGTTGGAGATCGAACGATTGCAAAATCCATAGGCTGCGACCATAAACCAGGACTTCCGTCTGCCGCAATTCCGCGCAACTGGAGTCGGTATGTCCCGGACGCAAGTTGCGGCGGAACAACCGAGGTTGTCACGCCGTCAATGTTCACACGGAAAATCGGTTTTGTTGGCTGCTTTAGATCGGCAAGCCAAACGTCATATTTCGCCGCTCCGAGTTGAGGCTTCCATGAAAGAGTCGGGGCAGGATTCATGGTTGCTGCAACAGGAGTGGTTTCGATCCGCGTGTTGATTAAAAAGTCACGTCTCGGCGACCATGCGGAAACGCCTGCCTTGCTTTTCGCGCGGACACAGACACTATACTTCCCGATGCCCCAGTCTGTGGCTGGCGTATATTCAGTACCAATCACTTCGACAGAGTTGACCACAATTACGCCAGTTGAGAGATTGCGAACCCACACTATGTAACTTGACGCGTTTGCACTGCTGTTCCATTTGACTGTAGGTCGCGGATTTTCCGTCGATGAGCTGTCGAGAACCACGGTTGTCGCATCCGGGATCACAGCCGGACGATTCCTAAGCGTCAGCACTGTCAGTTTGGCCTTTGCCGCAACCGCAGGAAACGGCGATGTCACGGCCAACTGTCTGTCGCCGTCGGCTGTCGGACCTAGAAAAGTGATTGTCGAATATGTCTGGATGCTGTCTGACACATAGTCGCCAAGGGAAATGACATCGGTGTTGCCCTTGAAGGTTCCGTCCTCGTTCAGCAGCAGCGTGTTGATAACACCGATAAACTTGCCCAACGGATTGGAATAGCGTGAACCTGAATACACAAGGTCGTTGACCCCATTTCCATCGATATCACCCGCATTTACCAGCCCAAAGACATTTGCATCGACAGGACTGAAGAATGGATCTGCTCTATCGCCCATGGTTAGCTGCGTGACGCTCTTCAGCGATCCATCGGGTTTCAGTTTCAGGATGTTGACGGCGCCCCCGTTGCCGCCGCCCTCTGTTACGACTGCCAGATCCCCAACACCGTCATGGTCGATGTCGCCCAGAGACGCGATCGTCGTTCCGAAATTATCTTCGTCCCTGACGGATGGATTCCATGCCACGGTGTTGTGAATGGCGGTGACGTTCTTAGCGGTTCCGTTTGCATTCAGTCGAACAACATAAATTGCACCGCGATTTATGTAGCCAACGCCAGGAGCACCAATGACGATGTCGCCGATGCCATCTCCATCGAAGTCACCAATCGACCTCACGAAACAGAACTGCGCAGCATAAGAGAGTTGGGGAATGCCATTTTTCTGGCTGGCGAGTTGAGTGAAGTTCTTCGCGGTACCATTTGCATTCATTCGCACTATGTAAACCGAACATGACGCAGTCTCATTGTACGCTCCGACAGCCAGATCGGTGATGCCATCGCCATCGATATCTCCCAGAGAAGCGACGCTGGCCCCGAAGCCCTCTTCAACGCTCAGAGCTGGTCCACCATGTAACGAATTCGCGATCTTCACGGAACGATTTACGGATCCATCTGCATTGCGGAACAAAACATAGACGGCACCTCGCCAACTGCTGTCGCCTGGTGCGCCAACGGCGAGATCTTCCGCGCCATTGCCATCTAAATCTCCCAGTGAAGCCACACTGATCCCGAACACATCGCCGCTGGAAACGGCGGGGAGTCCGTTATCACTGCCGGCGGACTGCGTTGTGTAATCCACCAGAAACGACGCCTGCAATCGATTCAGAATCTGGAATTGATAGTCCTCGACTTCACCACCGCTCGCCGCACCGATCGGATCTGCTGCAGCAACGTCACTGGAAAGACGGAAGCGAGCATACGTAGCACCAGCGAAATTGATCTGCGACGCTGGGAAGGAAAGCGTGAATCTACCGTTCGTTGTTCCAGTCGGCACGGCAATCTGTGCTCGCTCGGTTGCGTTTTCGAAAACGCCATTGGTGTTATAGTCAATCCATCCATAAAGCGTTGCGTCGATGCCGGTCGTATTTGTCGCGGCCAGTGTAATTCTGGGTGACGTTCCCGCACTTACGAAGAGATTGTTGGAGTTCAGAACGCCGTCTTCATCATCACGTCCCCCCGTCGTGAAACGATCATCCCGCGTTGCAGTGACGCTCTGCTGCGTTGCCACTTCACCATCAACGCTGCCACCCAGAAATAAGGTGTTCTGCGTCGAGTCAATTGCATGACTCGGCCCGTCATTCGACGCCAGCGTTTGATAGTCATTGACTCCGGTTCCTGACGTAGAATCCGGGGCGTCGCCGTAGTCCGATGTCAGCAGCACTCGCGGTTCCAGTACGTCAACAAAAATGGCTGACAGTGGTGTCGCGGCCCTGTGATAACGTCGGGATCGGTGCCGAGATCGTGACCGGATTAAGAGTCTGGAGAACTTGGGGAATTGTACAAACCAGCCACCGAATTCCATTCGAAAACTCCCGGGCTCCGCCCAAGTTGTACATCATTGATTGCTTCAAGAATCGGCAGATTTCTTCAATCTACGGGCGAAATCGATGCGCATCATTAACGTTGTCACGAGATAAGTCTTATCGCGAAAAGCCTTCGTTGAATCGGCCAGAATCAAAGACACGATTACTGGAACAATATATTTAATCGGCAACATAGAGGGAACAGGACAATCGCACGTCGAAATCCTTCGAAGTCGTCAAGGTCGGATAGAAAATTTTACAAAAGTGAGCGCTGGCAGATTTTGCCGGTTATCCCCAACGACTCTTCTGTGAACGATGGCAACCCGGGAAAATGCGTTTCAACCGCAGGAGGATTCCGGGGACACAAGGAGGATTCCGGGGACACAAGGATTCCGGGGGATTCCGGGGAGGGATTCCGGGGACACAGTGTGCCGGGATAAACCGGTTTGGGATAGAGAATGAAAGTATCTTACGAAGAAGATTTAGCCAATTACTTCGGCCTTCAGCGGAGGGGCGGTTTGCACACCGAAACTGTCTTAAGCGTCCGTGCGAGGACGAAAAAGGGTCAGGCGAGGACGAAAAAGGGAGGACGAAAAAGGGTCAGGTCTCTTTTAATTGAGACCTAACCCCTTATTTGCTCCTGATTGGATGCTCCGACGCCTGCGGCTTGTCGTTAAACGAATGATCCAAAATGACTTGTGCCCAGGAGCTTAGCCGGGCTGCCAATCGTTGGTGAAAAGAATCGAAAAGCTACCAAATCCGCCATGGCTTAGATTTTCGCCTCCTCAGAAGAATCTGTGGGTGAATTCAGGGAACGGGAGGTCGCCGAGGTTGTGATAAAGGGCGGTTTCGTAGGCGTTTTGAGTCCGAAAGCCGT
>JAYTAK010000407.1:0-4203 GCA_043737515.1 Candidatus Kuenenia sp.
CATCGCCGCCCGTTGAGTGAGTGAGTACTCGCGGACGAATTCTGCACTCGTCCGCGTTCAAACCTGTAAACAAAGCCAGTCTGTAAGCAACGCCCTGCCCTGTTGGCGACGAGCGATGGAGTGCCTGCGCAAGCTGCGAGCTTTCGCGAATACCCCTGTACTTGTCTGTGGCGAAGCTGCGCGCTGGTGAAGAAGGAGGGGCGCATGACGCAGCCCGAAAGTCACGACGACAATCCAGCTTCTGCCATCCCCCTGCGCCCTGCGCAGCCAGATTCGAACAAGGCTGACGGCTATGAACTGACCGACACAACTGATCTGTCCCAACAGGATCCTGTGACCGCACTTCTCGCAGCACTGCGCGACGAAATCGGTGAACAGAACTTCCAGCACTGGTTCCATAAACGCACGCGCTTTGAAGTCGCAGGTGACCGCTTCGTCGTGTACGTCGCGAACCCGTTCATTCTCAACTGGCTGCTCCGTCGCTTTCGATCTGCGTTGAACCGCGCGGCGCAGTTGGTGCTGGGGCTATCGGCGTCCTGTCAGTTGGAAGTGGATGAATCGCTGCTGTCCGACACAGCCACGGCGGTGAAGCCTCAGACTGACGGCGTGGAAAGATCCGCAGCCGATCAGTCGAAGGAGAACGCCGCATCCGGCGTCAACGCTGCAGCGAATCGAAAGCGTGCCAATACGGCTCCGCAACCGGCGGCGGAATCTGATCGCCCGGGCTCTTTGATACTGCCGAACAACCGCCGCAAGTTTCGCAGTTTCGAATCCTTTGTGTCGGGTGAATGCAACGACCTCGCAGCGCTGGCCGCGCGACAGGTCTCAGCCGCGCCCGGCGAACGCTACAATCCGCTGTTCATTCATGGCGGCACCGGCACTGGCAAGACGCACCTGCTGGAAGGCATTTATACAGAAGCACGTCGTCAGCATCCGACCAAAAACGTGATGTATCTCACGAGCGAAGCGTTCACCAATTATTTCACATCCGCGTTGACGTCCCGCACGGTCCCGTCATTTCGACAGCGGTTTCGCAACGTCGATGTCTTGCTCATCGACAACATCGAGTTTCTGGACAACAAGCGGGCGACGCAGGAAGAATTCCTGCACACCATTGTGCAGGTCATCGAACACGGCGGTCAGGTTGTCGTCTCATCCGATCGGCATCCGAGAATGCTCACCAAACACCGCGAAGAACTCACGACGCGTTTCGTGAGCGGCCTGGTCTGCCGCATCGAAGCACCGGATGAATCGACGCGGCACAAACTGGTGCGTTCCATGGTCGTGGGCACGAAAGCCGTCTTTTCCGACGAAGCGCTGGACTACATCGTCCGCCGTCACCGCAACATGCGCGAGATCCAGGGCGCGATCAATCAACTGGAAGGCCAGTTTTCCCTGACCGGTCGTCGAATTTCGCTCACGGTCGCCCGTGAAGTGCTGGGCGAAATGGCGGAAGAATGCCGACGTCTGGTGCGCATCAGTGACGTGGAAAAAGTCGTGTGTGAAGCGTTCGGTGTGACCGCCGCAGATTTACGTTCAGCGTCCCGCAGAAAAGCCATCGCCCTGCCCCGCGCGGTCGCCATGTTTCTGTCGCGACGCATGACAAAGTCCGCGTACCGTGAAATCGGCATGTACTTCGGAGGCCGAGACCACAGCACCGTCGTCGCCGCCGAACGCAAAGTCACTGACCTCGTCACCCGCGGCGAAGCCCTCGACCTGCCCACCTCCTGCCCCGGTCGCACGTTCGGCGAACTCATCGACGAGCTTGAACAACGCTTGATGACACTGGCGAGTTAACTCTGTATGTAGGATGGACATTCATGTCCGTCGCATGGCCAAGAAACTCCGTCGAAGCAAAGGTTATTGTGCCGTGACAGCAGCTCGACAATGCGACCGTGCATGGCCAATATCTCGGACATGAATGTCCAAGCTACAGGAATCGCAGCTTTGGACCGGTTTTCAAGAACTCAGCCCGTCTCCGTTTCCAATGCTTCGGATTTGGCCACATTGCTTCCAACTTTCGAGGCGGGACGTCGCGACTGTCGATTCGACAGGATGTCTCACCACGCAGTTGCGGCTTACAAGAACGACCCAGTGACAGAACGACCCGGTGACAGGCACTGTGACAATTCGTTTCGTTTTCTGATGATGATCCTCGCTCAACGGCAGCAAGTCCGAATCGCCTAAGTCCACGTCATTGGGAGAGTCTGGTCGAGAGCGTTACGTCTGTTGCCGACTGCATCCCCTAAACGACACCAAAATTCACCCCTGAAGAATTCCGTTGTTTCCCGTAGTGGCTACAATCGTCTCCCGAAGGGTGAAGTATGCCGATCACTTTGAATTCGATATGTTCCTGAGCCAACACTCAAAGGGCAAAGCTCTCGTTCTCGAAGTGGCTGAGCGATTCATGTGCGACGGCATTCGATTCCGGTTCGGCGACGCTGGCCAATGTAGCCATCATCGCTCCGAGTGATGAGCCTTGATTTGGCACGTTCGCGTTACATGTTATGCCTCACGCGGCCATGAGTGACACGTTTTCGAAATCCTGATTAGCTGAACGTTTTAACAGGGTTCATGCTGCTGTCCGTGGCTGTGTTTTTCGTGCGTTTCATTCGGTTGTCCTTCATTCGGTTGTGCCAATGCGTCGCATGAATTGGACAACCGAATGGGGACAACCGAATTGTGTTATTGTTTCCCGTGCGTGGTATAGCGGTCGCTTGCCAGACGACGGTGCATTGCGATCAGAGAATCGGCGGTCTTCGGTTGGGCTTGTTGTAGAGCACAGGCTCGTCTCGGCGGAGCGAGACGGCTACATTGAATGGAACGCAGGCATCGCGGCATTGTGTTGGTCACGTTTTTCGTTGCGCCATGCGGCTGCTACACTGCGGCGAGCTTCCTGTGGTCTGTGGTCCGGCGAGTAGTTGTTGTCAGGTGAGAGAATCATGGCAATCGGCATCAGTCCGCTGGTGGATTTTGCGTTCAAGCTGATGCTGGGCAGTCCCCGGCATTCCGGTGTGACGATCCATTTTCTGAATTCAATTCTCGTCGATCAGCCAAAGATCACACACGTCAAAATCCTCAATCCGTTTCTGGGTAAAGACAGCGTAGACGACAAGCTGTCGGTGCTCGACATTCTGGCGACGGATGAACATGGCCGGTTTTTGAACATCGAAATGCAGACATCGTTGCCGTCGGGGATGTCGCAACGTCTGGCGTATTACGTATCGACTGTTTACGTTGGTCAGTTGCACGAGGGAGATCAATACTCGGAACTTCGCCCTGCGATCAGCATCTGTGTGCTGACGCAGGCTATGTTTCCTGAGTCTCCCGAATTGCATCTGGACTTTCGGTTGAGAGAATCCTCATCGGGGTTGATTCTGACGGACGACCTGCAAATTCATCTTTTGCAGTTGAATAATCTTCGCGTGACGGCGGAGAATGTGTACCATGCGTTGCCGGCTGAACGTTGGGCATATTTCCTGCAGAACGCCGACAAACTGACGCCAGAAGAAATCCCCCGCATTTTCCCTGATGAGGAAATGGCCGAAGCCGCTGGAGTTTTAGAAATGATCTCACAAACCCCCGAACAATTGCTGCTTTACAACGCCCGCCTGAAGTTCCAGCGAGACGAAGAGGCTCGATTAGCTCAGGCGCGCTTGGAAGGTGAAGCGAGGGGTGAAGCGAGAGGGCGTCTAGAAGGCGAAGAGATCGGCAAAGCGCGAGGACTAAAGCTTGGTCGCATTACGTTGCTGCAGGAGTTGCTCGGCATCCGTCCATCCGCAGTAGAGGAATTCGCAGCAATTCCCGGTGGTCGGCGTTGGGTCGGCTTATTTGGCGTAGATTAACAAAGGTCGGAACCGGGTAGGGAATGAGATTGGTTTTGGCGGGGAAATTTGATCGATTGGAGGTACCGAGGATCGCGAAAATCGGTGGTTGAAGGCTGAAATTTGCTGTCTGCGCGTGCGGCCTCTGGAACGCGGTTGATGCGTGGGCATGAGTCATGTGAGTCGGACGTCCGGGCGGGCCGCTCGAGTCTGCATGTTAAGTCAGTCGCACCAGCCTCAGCTACGACGAATTCAGAATCGGCTTCTGGCGTACGAAGCCCACGATGATGGCTTCAAACAGAGCCGCCATTGAGTCGAACGAAAATGCGTGAAACAGGTTCCGCATTTCTTCCCACAGAGATCGTTTATTGCGTCCGCG
>JAYTAK010000408.1:0-9688 GCA_043737515.1 Candidatus Kuenenia sp.
TACATAACTGAAGTGCGTATTGCGGAACTCCGCTGCCCCAATTCGCTTTTGCTGTTCCTTCACGCGACGACGGCTTTCCAGTCCGATGCGAACAGCCCACTCCAAATCATCATCGGGAACCTGTTCACTTCCGCCTGGATAAAGGAGCTTCAGCAATCCGCTGACCGTCTTGTTGACGGCATTTGTGTCGCGACCGCTCAATGCGCCGCCGTAATACACACGGCCCTGAAGCGTCGAAACTCGGCTTTGGTCGCGTAGCCGACTCCAGCATTCTGACAGGAAATCACTCACCAGCCCGAAGTGATTTGTCAAAAGGTCCTTGCTGACCTTGGGGATGTCCCAACCGGGAAGGTACGCATGGATTCGATCCATGAACGCCGTATCGTCTCGCATTTCCGGCGGAAGCGGGCCAAACAGATGTCCCACACGCTGTTGGTGTTCCACGTCCACATCGAAATTACCGACAAGTACGATGCTGCCATCGGCCCGAATGCTCTCCTTGCCGCGGCTGAATTCACCGGACTCCATGTAACCCTTCATGATGTTGACGCCGTCTTTCTGGTCGAACGAGACTCCGGACACCTCGTCGAAACAGACCACATCATATTGGCACACCAACCCCCGCTGCCCGTTCGCCATGTTGACAAACATTCGGGCGACTGTGGCCTTTCCGCCGGAGATCAGGTGCGAGTAGGGTGAGACCTGTTGAAATAAATGGCTCTTGCCGGTGCCTCGCGGACCCAGCTCCACAAGGTTGAAGTTCCGTTCTACGAATGGAACCATGCGAAGCAAGAATGCGTCTTTCGCGCGCTCGCTCAGGCCCTCTGCTGCGATGCCAATACTCCGCAGGAGAAAGATCTTCCATTCAGCCGTACTGAACTGGGCACGCGCACTCGCGAGAGAATCCAGCACTTCCCGGTTGGAGAGCTGGATTTCCCGCAGACTCTCAATACCAAAAGGGCGGCCATTTTTTTCCTGAGCGATTGCTGCGTCGTAGGACAAACCGATTTCGGCGTAAAACCCGCCCGTCAGCATTCGCTCATGCTGATTCACCGTGTCCGGGCTGATTCGCACATCGTTCAAGCGCAGGCTTGGAAGTGTTGCCAGGTAAGAATCGGTCTTTGCATCCAGCCGGGCACTAATGATGTCAATGATTCGAATGTCGCCTTTTTCGCGGGCACGCGACTTAAACAGCTCTTCTTCGCCGGCTTTGACCGTCCGATCAGCCAGTTGCCTCTGAACGATTTTTATTCCTTCGTCGATTTCCTCCGGATCAGTACTGGCGCAATAACGTCCAAGCAGAAACTCGACGACGTAGGTCGGAACGGGAAACTGCCGACTGAAGGTTCGTACCAGGTCTTTTCGAACGAGGTAGCCTTCAAGGGGCATCGCGGCTTTTCGGTCGATATCGTCAAGTTCCATTATGCTTCTTTCTGCCCAATGACAGTGCTGCGCTGTCCGACAAGATGTCCCTGTGCGTCGATCACCACGACTGTCGCCTCGTGGTCCGCGAGACTGTCATCTTTCAAAACTACGGAGGCCGTACCGTCCTCTTTGAAAGGGCGGTCACTCATCGTCAAGCTGGACGATGGGTTGCCAGCGTGGGTACGGATGTCAAGGCGGAGACCCGCGATGAGTCCATCGATCACGACTCTGCATCGCATTCCCTTCCAATTCACTTCCTGGATCTCGACTGTTCCGTTTCTGCCGGATGCGGATGACGTTGTTACCGTGAGACACAGTACAAGGCATTCCTGAAGACTCAATCCACCATGGGTGTATTCCACTCCTTCGCGATAGCACCTGACGCCAGGGGCCAAAGCAAAGCTCAGGTCGATGTTCCAATACCACGGAAAGAGTGTTTCGTTGCATACCGCTCCAGGTTTAATGGCAGCACATCGTCCCCATGTATTGTCGGCAAGGGCGGAAGGAAGCGTTGCCTTTGGCAGGCCACCTGGCATCAACAACCAGCCGTGATCAGTGACAATCCGAACACTTTTCCAGCCAGCAGCCAACAGCTGGACAATTCGATCACGAATGTCTGTCAGTATCGTGTTGATATGGCGCGCCAGTAGTGCGCCACGTACATGTCCTTCGTGATCGACATCTCCAACTTCTGTCCAGGCCGAGCCTTCGGAATCGCCGGTCTCGGAGCGGTCAAGGACTTGCCACCCGTTGTCGATCAGCAGTTTTTTAAAGTGGTATCCGCCTTTGAGAGACTGTCCGGTAGCAGCGACCGAGGGCTCAAAATCGGAATTCACTTCCTGACCTCGCACGAAATGTCGTATTGGCGAAATCGCAGGCTTGGCAGTAGCCGTCACACTGGGTAAAGCCGCCCAGCTCACTTCGGATTGAACAGCGTATCCCTTCTGCTGCAAATGCAATTCGAGGGTTTTTGCCAAATCAAATCGCAGGCCATCCACGAAGACGACGCATTCGCCTGCCCGCCGTTCTGGCGGCGGCGGATCTGATGCGATTCCGCGAAGGTACTTGCTCGATTCCACTTGCGACTGGAGGTGTCCAGCGGACTCTTCGATCCAGGGGAGGTAGACGGTCTGCAATACAGCCTCAATCGCCTTCAGATCTTCCGGCTTCTGAACACTCGTCAACGCTTCCAGGGCTGCGGCATCTGCCGTCCAGCCGTTGGTTTGGTAAGCGGCTGCCATGTCTTTCACTGTACCTGCTGCGAGGCTGTGTTTTGTGACTGTCGCAAGTGTCGCAAGGCTCTTCATCGCCATTGCCAGGGGAGCTTCCTTCAACTCAGCCCAAACATACTTCCGTCTGGCAGCGTGTTCTTCTTCAGAAGAAAGAAGCTTGATGCGAGCGTCATGCGGCGTGAGTTTGGCAATCTGTAACAATTGCTCTCGAAGGCTCTTTTCCGCACGGTCGTTCCATTGCGGCCATGCAGCTTTGTCTTCATATAGATCTTGAGGCGGTGGCGTTTTCCGAAGCCATGTCGGCACATTCAGATATCGTGCAGGTGCCTCGCAAAATCTGCCCCACACACTTTCCCATGATCCCTTGTGGTAGGCCAATAAACTGGCGGCCTTGATTGGCCCGTCGTTCTCGGGGTCAAAGCCAAGCTGTGACTTGCAGACCTCAACAAATCCTCGCCATGAATTCTCATCGCGCGACGCCTTAAAGGCATCACCCTGATCCAGCCACTGCAGCAGGTCACGGACGGGATCACCACCGGACAGCAACGTATTGAAGTAATCCTTGTCGAGGTGCTTGCCGCGAAGCATCTCGATCTCTTCGTCGAGTACGCGATACAGCGCAAGCTGCATGGCGTGCCTGGATTCTATATCCTGAGCGACATCGAGTCCCAAGCCGCCCTGATTGGACTTCAGAAAGGCAAGAACGGTCCAATCCTTGGCATTGACCTGAGACCAAATGACGCCGCGGAACTGCAATTCAGCCAGCGGCTTTAGTGTATCCGGACAGGTTTCCACCGCACGCAAATCCTGCCGAGTGATTCCCGGAAGATACAGAATTGGAGTCATACCAGCAGGGATTGAGATATCTTTGATGACATCTGTGATCACACAACGCAGCCAGATCGCGGGTCCGATTCGCTTATCCGGTGCATAGTCACCCAACTGAAACAGCTCCGGCATCACGTTCTGCAATCGCGGGACGACTGCTTCCCATTGCCGCTCGCCATCCGGCCAAAGAATGCAAGCCGGTGGCGCTTGCACTTCGGGATTATGTGTCGCTGCGGTACGAATGGAATTAAGAAGTGAGTCAAGTACCCGCATGTTTTATGCTCGAATGTTAATCGGTTTGGCGTTCAAAATGCTGCAGTCCACGATCATATGGCGTTTTCAGCCGTGGAGGGTTTCGATCTGCTCGCGTAGATTTTTCGCAGTGCAGCGATAACATCATCACGGGACATTGATGTGATCCCGAGTTTCTGGACGTCGATCGGCTCTTTCGCTATCTCATCAAGAAACCTGGTCATATCCTCAATCACGCGATCAGGAAAATCGCCTGCAAATTGCGATTCGAAAATCGTGAATAGTCGAAATACATCGTTTTGATGTTTCTTGATGTTTTTGCCGTCAACCTGTTCTCCGTCTTTCTTCCGTGCAGTGAGATCGAGCCAGGCACGGGCTTTCAAGGGTACAAGGTACTCTGCCCGAACAATGGACGTGCCGGAAGCAATGACTCGACCAGATTGAATGAGGTGGTAGTAGTCATCATTCAGGAGGATTGCTGAAAGACTTGAAATATCGTCGTCGGCAGGAATAGGTGTAAGATGACTTCCGTCCGCTGGCTTGAGCTGGTCCGGGACTCGTGAGAACAACTCCAGCATCGCCGGGAAACCTTCCGTCGATGGCTTACTGAAACGATAGTACTGTTTTTGACCAGTTTCAGATTGCTGATTCTGGTAGCCGCCGTCCCGGACAAACTGCCAGAAGGTCTTGATAAAGTCGCCAGTCATTTCTTCAAGGCAAAGTACAACATCCAAATCCTTGGTGGCACGAAAATCTGCTCCCACGGCGTTCATTGCCGTATAACAGGCCGCTCCCCCGATCAGGACATATTGGTTCTGGAATTTTGCAAAACGCTCAGCGAACAAGTCCAACCCGACTACCATGGCGTTCTCTCCATCATTTCTTCAAGTGCCATTTCAACTCTTTCGTCCGCGACATGCTTCAGAGACAGGTACAGTGACAGTCGATCAACAACACCATCGTCAGAAAACAACTGCGGATCGTAATTCCAGACTTCAATAGATAAGGCATCAGGATCATCGGAGTGCATTTTCACTTGAGGCAAAGACTCTAACTGTTTTCGCCACTGTTTAGACGTCACGGCAATGACAGGTGCGCTTGAATCTGCAAGCATCGAATAGCGAGCGACAGCCGACAGGCCAGCGATAGTGCCGATATGCCTGATCAAGCTTCCCACGCCTTCGAACCTGGAAATGTGATGGATTGACTTGATTGGTGACTGCAAGAATGGTTCGGCCTTCGTCCACAACAACCGTCGATCCTGCGGTGGGACAAGCACTCTTTCACGTCCTCGGTGCAGAATCTCGACCAGTTCCAGGTTTTCCAGCTCGTTGAATGCTCGAGACATCGTCATCTTCGTGTACCCAATGCGTCCCGCCACCTCTTTTGAATTCAATTCTTCTCCCTGAGACCTCAACAACATATGAATGACTGTCGCCTGAGTCGCAGGACTCAGCTTTGGCGAAACGTCACGCAGTTGTCGGAAATGCTCACGTAAATCGATCGCAAGCATCGGAAGGTACATCTGGTTTCCCGGGATCACAAAAGCGGTCTTTTGCTCTATGAGACGTTTTCGCTGGAAGGAGGCCAGCTGATCTCGAACGAAGACCACGGGTTTGCGACACCGCTTCTCAACTTCCTGCAGTTGCCTGGAGATCGTTGTGGGGGACCGAAGTTCCCGATCTTTGTCGATGGCCAGCAAAACAGCCGTATTAAGGATCTCGGCAGAAAAGAACGTGTACCCCTGACGTAAAAAGAGAGGTAGTTCCTGAGCTTCCTGCCACTGCTGAACGAGTGGCGTAATCCCAAGAACTTCTTCAAGGTAGTGTTGAAAATCTTTCGGTTCTGGTATCAAAGCCACTCCAGTAGCGTACTTATGCACGGTAACAACACGCATGTTACTGTGCGAATTTGACGTTACAAGCGTTTTTTTACTACACGTGTCATTTGGCAGCCGGCATATCCGCTGCGATCGGTCTAATTGTTCCACTCATAGGCGTCGCCGGCGTTCCTCGACTTTGCCACAAAATGATCTGTCGATGATGCTCCGGTCACCCATTCGAAATAGATCGCAAGGTACGCACAGACACCGCCATAAGCGGCCCACAGCTGCTTGTTGGAGTGGGTCCACTTGTTTGGAAGCTTGGTGCCTTTCGGTGGTACAGAATTCAAAGTAATACCATTGGCTTTCAGCCAGTTGTGCCCCGGTACTCGGACGTTGGGATCAAAATCCGCCGGTTCAGGCTGTATAGTGACGGGAATCATTTCAGCCACCCTTTCTGCCGGCAGATGTACCGCCATGAAAACAGAAAGTCATCAGTTGGCCCGAGCGCCCGCACCAGCTCGGCATTCATCTTTTCGATCTGTTTCAGTTCCGGCTTTTCCAATTCAAGAAGTTGCGACGCCTGTTCCACCAGAGCTTCAAATTGCGGTGATCTTCCGCTTGGCAGACCAAACGCCTCGCTCAGCAGCCAAGTCCCGGCATCTCCATGTTTTTCGAAGGTTCGATGCCGCAGTACGACCTGCTTCTCCTCAAAGTCCAGATCAAACCATGCGTCAGTCTTTTCATCGAAGAATGGTTCGACGGATGTCATGACAAGGGGGCTGTGCGTTGCCGTAATCAGTTGCACCGACGCTTTCGAGGAAAGTTCATCCATGACCGAGAGAAGGCTCGGGACGACTGTTCGCTGCCAGGCGGGGTGCAGGTGGGCTTCAATCTCATCAATCAGGAAGACAACCTGATTGGAAAAGTCTTCGCCGATTTGTTCTGCTGCTTTCCAGTGTTCATTCCATGCCCAGACTAGCAGATAGGCCAGAGCAATGATGCGACGCATCCCTGATGACAGGTGAACGACAGGTACGTCCTGCCCATACGGCATTTGGATTGTGGGCATATCCCGAACATCGTCAAGCCCCACACGAGTTAGTCGCCCGGGAACAATCGGCTCACTCGCCGACGCGGAAAGCGTCCGGAGGACCGATGTTAATTGGCCAAACGCTCCACCACGTTCCTTCTGCCAGCTAGCCCAGTCGCGAATTAGGCCATTACAGATCCAGCCACCGTCTGCATTTTGTTGACCGTCCCAAACTTCCGCCGGACTGAAGACATATGCCGGAATGCGTTCCTGGACATCAACCCCATCCTGAGTTCGCCAGTAGTTCCTGTGGGGATCCCAAACGGCAAAGCTACCGTCCGTCATCGCATAAAGCACAAGCCCCGGATTCGCAGGCCGCCCTGGACGTCCAGTCCATGCCTGTTCTTTTCGCTGGAAGGTACTCCCGTAGCTTTCCTCTTTCGTCTTGCTGGAAAATGTGAAGCTGATTGAGCCCTCTCCCAAAAAAGAAGGGAATGCCTTCTTACCGGCAGTCAGCTTTGGATTGATTTCCGCAGGCCATTTGCGAGTCAATGCCCACCACGCCACGTCCAGCAGGAAGCTCTTGCCGAGACCATTGTCCCCTGTGATCAAGTTGAGCCTTACGCCAAAGTTCAATTCCATCGTCGGAGCAGGGCCGACGTTTTGGAGTTTCAGATGATTGAGCATATTCTTCAGTCCAAACTTACGTGATATCGATCAACTCGTCTTGTTGTCGTCTTTCGCGGCTTCTCTTGCCTTACGTTTCCGAGTCAATGTGTAATGGCAATCGTTGAAGCGTTCGCCTATGAATTCGGGGCCGCCTGCGAAGTCGGTGGTTTTGCCGTCCCAGCCCCAGAACCAGGGGAAGTCATCTTTGGATCGCTGTGGTTCTTTGCCGCGGTCTTTTTCCCATTTGATTTTGGGGTTCACCCGCAGGATGCCAGCTCCTTTGACTTTGACATTGGGGACAGACAGGAAGGGGCGAATGTTCATTCGGACGCCGTCGTTGAGGTCAGGCTCCCAGCCGATGGCCTGCTGATGCAGTGGTTTCCAGCGGACAAAGATGTCGTACGGGGCTTCGCCTTGCAGGATGAGTTCTAGTTTGCGTTTGAGGTTCTTGGCCGCTGTGGTCTTTTCGCCGTCTTCGGTCAGGCCGTTATCTTTGTCTGTCGATTCACAACGCGTGATCCAGTCGCCGAGGTAATTGTGAGTAAGAGTCTCAAGAAGTTTGCGGTCAAGCTTGTGGTAGTTGACTAAAGCCGAGAAACCATCCCGCAGTCCATCCCAGACGTGCCAGATGAAAGGGCGCTTGTGGAACAGGTCGATATGCTGAGCAAAGAAGCCATCTCGCAACCACGTTTCCAGGCTCTTGCCAGCGTAACCGGCATCGGCAAGCAAGCGACCGAGCACATCGGAGGACCAGCCAGAAGCCATCAGCCGCGACGCGTTAGCGTCCGGTTCAGTTCCAGCATCGGTAGACGATAACCGGGGGCTAACGCCCTGCGGCTGATTGGATGATTGGTTATTGCCATACGCAGCCGCCAGCAGGTTCAGCAGCCGATCGGCCGCGCCGGTTTCGCCTCGCACAGGCGGAATGCAGACGATGCCGTCGGTGTCGGCAAATTTCGACAATGTGTCGCACGACTGGACCAGTGCACGGGCTCGTGTGCTCAGCCGCAACGCATTAGCGTCCGGTTCCTGCCCTTCCATCAGCTGCGACGCATTAGCGTCCGGTTCCTTAGCCGCCGGTTCCTGATTTGCCGCATCCACCCCATCGCGACGATCCACAGGACCGGCGGCTAGCGCCTGGCCGCTCACGGAAAACTCTGCGGGCCAGCGGTAGCCCAGGAGCCGCGCGACGGCAACCTGGAGCGGGCAGGTCGATGCCTCCGGCCGCCCGTGAAACAACCACTGCGTCGGATCATCGCTCTCCGGCTCCGGCAACCCGTCCGGATATTTTTCCAATGCCACCTGCTGCCAGTGGGCTAGGTCGAACGGGACCTTTATTAGGTATTTCGTTTGCACGAGAATACTCTGGTTAATCTTGCGAACCGCCTTTGAATACCGTTCCGAAGAACAAAAGCACCACAATGCAGGAAGAATGCGCTCGTCGAATGGAATCAGTGCGCAACAGTTTTCGTCATAAATACTCCCCTCATACAATGAGGCTCGCAGTTCACACATCTTGGTAACACAGACGCCGAACTTCTCCCAATTTGGCTTGCCGCGCAGCCAGTTCTGAGCGGCGTGGTTCAAATGCTTCACACTTTGCGCGTACTCATAAAGACTTCCCTTCTCGTTTTCCCAAAGGATGACATTCGAACCGCCGCCGTAAGGCTGTGTTTCATCAACGGACGATTGGATAAACTCCCAAGCAGATCCGCAGGACGGCAATTCCCAAAACTGACGGCTAAAGCGGTCGAGTGCCCCGGTGGATACTCCAGAGAGTGCCGAAACAAAATTGCTGAGCGGCTGTATTTCCGACAGCGACTCTGAACGAATGATGTAATCTGGATCACCGAGCAATTGCGTCTGTTCGACGGACAGCAATTCCTCCGCTTTCAGCGCGTCCGCTTTTTCAGCAGGCTGCTTGGCAGCCGACACGTCGATGCCGACCATCGTCGCCGCTTCGCTCTGCTTCGTCGCCGACAGCGTGACCAAGGCTGCGTTGACGACTTCACCACTAATGGTTTCAAACGCTCCGGGTCCAAGCCGCGCGACGAGGTTCCACGTCCGCTGTTTGAGGAGCGACTCGCGCAGCTTGATGTACCTGTTCAGGAACAGCCAGTTCTGCGGCGTGACCAGCGCGGTCGTGCCGTCCTTCGCGCAGAACTCCAGGCATCGTTCGACGAAGGCGGTGGCGAGGTCGGCTTTGCTGTGAGGGAAATGCTGCTCCAGATGTTTCCTGAGCGTGTCGTCCTGCTTGCCTCGGCCGAGGTACGGGACGTTGGTGATGACCAGCGTGTATTCCCCGGCGAGCAGTTCGGCCGCCTTAACCATGCCCGCTGCCGCGACGGCACGTTCGTGGGTGGTTTCGTCTAACGGTGACGTCCCGCTCGGAGCGACTGAATCATTGGCGAGCGGGGTGGCGTCAGC
>JAYTAK010000409.1:0-1770 GCA_043737515.1 Candidatus Kuenenia sp.
TGTGTCTGACGGACTGAACACGTTGCCAGGAATGATCAGCAGATTGTTGCGAATTGCTTCAGCCACGAATTCCGATCCGGTCCCCCACGGTGCTTTCAGGAAAAGATAGAATGCTCCTTGACCGCCGTGAATTTCGAAATCGTCTTTGAGCAGACTCACAATCAGTTCTCGCTTGCGATGATAGTCGTCAACATTGTCCTGCAGATCGATCTCCCACGCTGTCACACCCGCCCACTGCACCGGATGCGGCGCGCAGACAAAGGTGAACTGCTGAAGTTTGAGCATCTGCTGAATGACGTACTGTGGCCCATGAATATAGCCCAGCCGCAGCCCGGTCATCGAATGTGACTTGCTGAATCCGTCGATCACAATCGTGCGATCATTCCATTCCGCCGGACTGTGAAACTTTTCGTCGTAGCAAAAGACGCGGTAGATTTCGTCGCTGATCAGCGCGATGTTCTTTTCCGCCGCCAGTTCAGCCAGTGCCTGAACCTCCTCCGCCGATGCCACAGCTCCTGTCGGATTAGCAGGGCTGTTGAACAGAATCACCTTCGTTCTGGGCGTAATGGCTTTGCGGACATCTTCGATCCGAATTCTGAAGTCCGGATACGTGGAAACCGGCACCACATTTCCGCCAGCCAGCGTCGTTAAGTGCCGGTACATCACAAACCACGGGTCGAACACAATCACTTCGTCGCCAGGATTGATGAGCGTACACAGTGCCAGCATCAGCGCGCCACTGGTGCCGGATGTGACGAAGACTTTTCGATCGGCATGGTGATAGCGTTCGTCGATATCCTTCTGCAGCAGATTCAGCAGAGGTGCGATTCCCTGCGTCTGACTGTAGGCATTTTTTCCGTCCTGCACGGCTTTGCACAAAGCGTCTTTGATGGGTTGAGGCGTATCGAAGTGCGGTTGACCGATGCTCAGGTTGACGGGTTTGGTCATCGTCGCCGCGAGGTCAAATACTTTCCGGATTCCAGACGCATCGATCCTGTGCATCCGGTCGGCAATCCACGATTCGCTCACAAGCCACTTTCTTTATCTTTGAATGAAGTCAAAATCACTGTCCGATTTCACGTGGTGGAATTCTGACGACTCTGATTCAGCCCTACAAGCGGCCACAGATGAAACAATGCACCCCGCGTACTTTGAAACACTTTTCGATGCACATGGCTTGTCCGTTTCGCACTGTGATGGGCGACGACAGAGAATTGATGTCGGTGAATTCCGCTCTCGCTTGAGGTCGCCATAGGACTGCGAGGTTTCTGAGCCGGGCAATTTCAGGATGCGCCGCAGTTTGCCCAGGGAATCTCAGTCGGCGGAGCGACTGAGCTACGTAGGCGATGTCGCTCCGCGACTCGCATTCCTGGCAACGCTCTCACCGAAAACAACGCTCGTTCGATTATGGAATGTTCGCGTGCCGCATCGAAATTTGCAATTTGACTTTGAGACTGGATGCTCTGTCAGCAATGGATTGATGGGTGGCCGGGGTTGGAGGGTGCCAGCCCGAAACCACGGGGCTTCCTTCGCTCCGCTCAGTCCAGCCCCGGCCACCCGATCCATCAAAGCAAGAGCTGAATGCGATCGTGGAATGATCCCATGTAGGATGGACATTCATGTCCGTCGCATGACCATGAAACACGTTTAACCGCGTGCCCAGCGGGCCGCGCCAGGGCGATTGCGCCACACTGGGTAATCTGCGATACTTTGGTTAAGTAGTCATCGAGCTTAGATTTGAGGTTATCAAATCGGCACAACGACTCAGCT
>JAYTAK010000410.1:0-9681 GCA_043737515.1 Candidatus Kuenenia sp.
GACCAAGGCCGCCGCGTGTGCCGGAACAGCGCAAACCCTGGTTTTACGTACTGACACGTTGTCAGCATGACTTGCGTTCGACTGGCGGTCGCCGTTCCGTCTTTTACCGGGTTTGCTCGGTCCGGCCTACAATGTCGTGCGCAATGCAGGCTGGCTACGAATCGATTAAGATTATGATTAAGAGTAGGATTAAGATCGGGAGAAGACAGACGACGGTTCCTTGCGACTATTCAATTCCCTGCGCGGCCAGCCAGCGTTCAGCGTCGAGAGCGGCCATGCAGCCGGTGCCCGCCGCCGTGATCGCCTGGCGGTAGTAGTCGTCGGCGACGTCGCCCGCCGCGAAGATGCCTTCCACACTGGTGTAAGTTCGCTGAGGCGTGGTCCAGATGACGTAGCCTTTGGCATTCGTCGTCAACTGCCCTTTCAGGAAGTCTGTGTTCGGTGTGTGACCGATTGCCGCGAAGTAGCCAGTTGCTGGTACGTCTTCCGTTTTTGATTCATCCACCGTGCTGCGAATCCGCACCCCGACGACGCCCGTTTTTTCGTCGCCCAGAACTTCATCAACCGTGGAATTCCACTTCACCTGAATCTTGTGGTTGGACAGCACTCGTTCGGCCATGATCTTGCTGGCTCGAAACGAATCACGGCGATGGATGATGTACACGACCGACGCGAATTTGGTGAGGAAGTTGGCTTCTTCCATCGCACTGTCTCCGCCGCCCACGACGACGACAGGATGATTGCGAAATCGCGGCAGGGCTCCGTCACAGACAGCACAGGCGGAGACGCCCATATTCTTGAGACGATCCTCAGACGGCAGGCCCAGATAGTTCGCCCGGGCACCGGTGGCGATGATGACCGCGTGCGATGTGAACTTGTCTCCGCTGAGTGTCGTGAGTTCGAACGGACGCTTTGACGTGTCGATATCGACGATGTCGTCCGTGACAATGCGGGTGCCGAAATTCATGGCCTGCTGCCGCATAAGTTCCATGAGTTCCGGACCACTGACGCCGTGCTTTCCATGTGGTGCCATGTACTTGCGTTTGGATTCCTCAATCGACGTGTCCAGGTAGCCCGTCATGTCGCCGAATGGAAAACCAGGAAAGTTTTCGACTTCCGTCGTGAGCGACAATTGTCCCAAAGGCAAAGTGCCCTTCTGGCGGTTCTCTTCATTGAACGCGCCTTCGTAGACGACGGGCTTCAGTTCCGCGCGAGCCGCGTAAATCGCTGCCGTCCAGCCTGCAGGGCCTGAACCAATGATTGTGATTCGTTCTGTCATCTTGTTCGCCTTGTCAACATTACCGTTCAACACATCCAAAAGACCAGTGCTTCGTCCTGCTAAGAACCTGGAGTAGGATGGGCATTCTTGCCCGTCGACTGAAGTAGGATGGGCATTCCTGCCCGTCAACTGGAGTAGGATCGGCATTCTTGCCCGTCGACTGGAGTAGGATGGGCATTCTTGCCCGTCAAATCGCAGTCGGACAAGAATGTCCAACCTACATTCCAAAGCTCGACAATGCACCAAGCCGGAACACTAACGGACGAAACACGGTCCAGCAATCCTGCCCCGCATCACATTCTCCCGAACTCCGACACTGCGCAAGATTTGCCTGGCATTTGCAATGCTGGGAACGCGATTCTGCGGGGATACGAGACGTTCAAGCCAAGTGACTTGAAAAGCGAGCGTTTATCGCCTTAACTCTCTGCCTGAATGCAGAGTCACTCGTTTGACCCGACGCCAACGGCGAGGCGAATCGCCCCTGAAATGCCTCGCCGCTGGCGTCGGGTTAAACAAAGTCAGAATGCCTGACGTTATTGTTTCCTCGGACGATCCTTCCTCCTGAAAGCCCTCGTTGCATGTCCTCACCCTCCGCACCTCGCCTCACCGGCGTTCAATGGCTGATCTGCGCGATCGCCGCCATTGGTTTTGCATTCGACATTTACGAACTACTGATGCTGCCCTTGATTGTTAAGACAGCAATTGCAGACCTTCATCCACAAATCGGGACACCTCAGGACTGGTTGCCGGGTGGCCCGATGTATGTCGGTTGGGCACGAACCCTGTTCTTCGTTCCGGCGATTGCGGGCGGCGTGTTCGGCCTGTTTGGCGGATATCTGACCGACCGACTTGGACGACGCAGCGTCCTGAGCTGGAGTATCCTGCTCTACGCGTTCGGTGCCTGCGCGGCCGGATTTTCCACCAGTCTGTATCAGTTACTGTTCTTCCGCTGCTGTGTGTTTGTCGGAGTCTGTGTGGAGTTCGTGGCAGCTGTTGCATGGCTGGCAGAATTGTTTCCGAATCATGAACAGCGAGAAAAAGTACTGGGCTACACTCAGGCGTTTTCATCATTCGGCGGCCTATTGGTCGCCGTGATGGCAGGACTTGCGGCGCAATACGCGCTCCTGCTTCCCGCAATCCACGGCGATCATGCGGCATGGCGATACACACTGATTTCCGGTCTGATTCCTGCCATTCCGTTGATATTGGTTCGACCGTTCCTGCCAGAGTCACCAGCATGGCAGAAAAAGCGTCAGGAAGGCACGCTGAAGCGTCCCAGCATCATGGCACTGTTTCATCCGGAACTGCGAAAAACGACGATCGTGACGACTCTTGTGTTCGCGACAACATTTGGATTGGCTTTCGGTGCCATTCAACAGAATCCACAAATCCTCCAGGGACATATAGATGTCGAAAAGGCTGTGACCGAAGCGCAAGCGGCGGCGAAGACAAAGGCCGAAGCTGAGGGAAAACCGCTCACTCCAAAAGAGCTTGGCGCGATCAAGGGCAACACGACGGACAAAATTGCGGCTGGCGTACAGGGTTGGCAGGAAATCGGCGGGTTGGCCGGTCGAATCCTGCTCGCCTTCCTCGCCGTCAAGATCGTGAGCCGTCGATCATTGTTTCGCCTGTTCCAGATTCCAAGTCTGTTGTTCGTTCCTGCTTTGTATTGGTGGTTGTCCAATAATCTGAAGACGGAGGGATCGCTGCAACTGTTCCAGTATGCGATTTTCATTGCCGGACTCGTGGTTGTGGGTCAAATGAGTTTCTGGGGGAACTACATCCCGATGGTCTTCCCGGTTCACCTCCGAGGAACTGGTGAAAGCTTTGCCGCGAACATTGGTGGCCGAGTCCTCGGCACCGCTGCAGCTTTCATCACGTTGACACTTTCGGCTTCAGACAAACCGGACCCCGCAAAGATCGCCCTGATGGGGGCGTGTGTTGTTGGCTGCTACGCTCTGGTCGGCGCGATTCTGACGGGATTTCTCCCTGAGCCGAAGCTGAGCGATGACTCCGCCCATACCTGAGTTCCTGATTCTTTCGAATACTTTTCTTTTCTCTGCATGCTGAAAGTTCTCAAATGTCTGATGTCAAAGTGCTTGTGAAAGACAATGGCCCGCTCCTGATTACCGGGCCGGTGACTGTGACCGATGCCGCTGGCAATGTGTTTGATCTCAAAGGCAAAGAAACGTTTGCCCTCTGCCGCTGCGGTGCATCGGCAATCCGCCCTTTCTGTGATGGTGCCCATAAGACATGCGGATTCCAGGCCGCCGAACGCGCGGTCACTTGAGTAGGGTGTGTGCAGCGCCAGCGGAACACACCATTTTTCACGCTCTCCAAAATGGTGCGTTGCGCTCCGCTGCAAGCACCCTCCGACTGACACAGCGTCCCTCCGTCAATGTTTGATTTTTTGTAAATTGTCGATGGTTGATAATGCGTACGATGGGCATTCTTGCCCGTCCAAACGCGGTCGGACAAGAATGTCCAACCTGCATTTAAGTCTCCGCAGAAAGTTGTTCCGATGAAATCTGCCTTGCCTCGTCGCACCACATGGCTGCGACCGATGTTGCTCTGCGTCGTCATGTGCGCGCAGGTCCCGGTCGTCGCGCAGGACAAAGAAAAAGTTGATCCGCCCTCTGCCGCAGATCTGAAGCTGATCCGGGCGCAGAAAGACGAACTGCGTGCAAAAATCGATCTCGTGCGGCAAACACGGGAACTGCAGACGCGCGATGGGCAGGCTCTGCTGGCAGACATCGCGGTCTTCGAAAAAGCGGCGGCATGGATGCTGCGCTTCGAAGAATTTCCGAAGAAGGATTACACCGATCAGCTTCGCAAGGTAATCGAAAAAGGCACCGCGCGTGCAGAGAAGCTGCAACAGGGAAAGGCCGACTGGCCACTGCAACCCGGCATCACAGTTCGCGGATACGTAAGTGCTGTGGACGGGAGCGTGCAACCTTACGCGATCACTCTGCCGGACGGCGTCAGTCCAACAGAAGCACGCCGCTGGCCGCTGCATGTAGTGCTGCATGGCCGCGCGGATCAGATGAATGAAGTGAATTTCATTCATCGCATGGATGGAAAACCGCTCGCGAAGAAAGACGGCCAGCCTCAGCAGAACTGGATTCAACTGGATGTCTACGGACGCGGCAACAATGCGTATCGCTGGGCGGGCGAAACGGATGTGTTCGAAGCCATGGCCGATGTAAAGCGGCGATTCCGCATCGACGAAGATCGAATCACGCTCCACGGATTTTCGATGGGCGGTGCGGGAGCATGGCATCTGGGAATGCACCATCCGTCCCTGTGGTCATCGGTCGGTCCCGGAGCCGGCTTTGTGGATTATTATCGCTATCAGAAAAAGGATCCGGATAAGCTCGATCAGCGGCTGCCCGAACCACAGCACACGACCCTCGGCATCTACGATTCGATCGACTACGCGCTGAATGCGTTCAATGTACCGGTTTGCACCTACGGCGGCGAAAACGATCCGCAGCTACTGGCAGGAGCCAGTATGACCGAAGCCGCGAGGCAGTTGAATGTCCCGATCACGCTGATCGTCGGCCCTAAGATGGGTCATGCTTTCGACCCCGAAAGTCAGAAGCAGTTCATGGAATTTCATCTGGAGAATTCCGCGAAGGGAAAACCACGCTTCGGCGAACGAAAACACATTCGCTTTACCACACGTTCACTGCGTTACAACACCTGTGACTGGTTGACGATTGAAGAAGTCGAGACTGTCTATGCACCGTCGGTCGTGGAGGCCATAGTCAACGACGAAGGTGATGTGGAGA
This sequence comes from Candidatus Kuenenia sp., assembly GCA_043737515.1. GTDB lineage: Bacteria > Planctomycetota > Planctomycetia > Planctomycetales > Planctomycetaceae > SXXK01. Next base: position 5,071 of record JAYTAK010000410.1, read on the forward strand.
TCACAACCAAAAACGTGAGGGCGCTGCGACTGGTTCGCGACGCCGGGACCGCCGCCATTATCGATGGCACGGTTCTGGAATGCCGGGCCGCAGCGGACGGATTGCTGCCGGATGTCTACTTCGTGAAAACGGACACTGAATGGCAGGTCCTGGGCTACGAAGACTCGCGAGGTTTCAGCAGCAATCCTGAGCATCACAAACGCCATGGACTGCAGGGACCGATCGATGATGCATTCATGAGTTCGTTTGTCTGCGTCCGCGGAACAGGGAAGCCGTGGAATGAAAACGCCCAGCAATGGGCCACCTGGACGCTCGATCGATTTTCCAGAGAATTCGCCCAGTGGATGCGCGGCGACATTCGCATCGTGGATGATTCCGCAGTGGACGAAAAACTGCTGGCAACAAATCATCTGATTCTCTTCGGCGATCCAGGCTCCAATGCCGTGTTGAAGAAGATCCTCGGAGATCTGCCGCTCGAATGGACCGCGGACCGCATTCGCATCGGTGAGCAGCAATGGGCCTCCGCTGATCACTGCCTGAGTCTGATCTTTCCAAACCCGCTCAATCCCTCAAAGTACGTCGTCATCAATTCAGGAAACACCTTTCACGACAAGGAATTCCGTTCCACGAACGCCAACCTGTTCCCGCGCTTGGGCGACATCGCTGTGCAGAAGTTTGCGGCAGGAGAGTCCGGCGGATTCGATGAGCAGACCGTCTGGGCGGATGTGTTCGACGCAAATTGGCAGCTGGATGCGACTCCATGAGTGAATTCACGCATTTTTCCCCCGATGGCGCGAGTCGCATGGTGGATGTGGGAGACAAGGCCGTGACACGCCGCACCGCGCGGGCTGAGGGAATTGTGTTAATGCAGCCTGAGACTTTGCGGTTAGTCCGGAACCGTGGTTTTTCCAAGGGCGATGTGCTGGAAGTGGCTCGGCTGGCGGGAATTATGGCCACCAAACGGACGGCCGATCTGATTCCTCTGTGTCATGTGCTTCCGCTCGAAAAAGCGGATGTTCAGTATTCGTTCCCGACGGAAAACAGTGTGCGGGTCGAAGTGTGCGTTTCCACAGAAGCGAAAACCGGTGTGGAAATGGAAGCTCTGACAGCAGTCAGCGTGGCGTGTCTGACGATTTACGATATGTGCAAGTCCGTCGATCGAGGTATGGAAATCAACAGCATTCGCCTTCTGGAAAAGACCGGCGGACGTTCCGGACACTTTCGAAGAAATCCCCAGGAGTCTGTCTGAATACCGCTGTTCTTGTGAGCAGCAAGGCTCTAGTGGCCTGTTGATTTAATCGTTTAACGGCAAGCCGAAGGCGTCGGCGTTCATGAAAACTGTCGCCTGCGGCTTGCCGTTAAACGAAAACTTTATCCGAGTAACCAAATCAACACCCTGCCAGCCGTCGGCCTACATCCGAATTCTCACGAATCCGGCTACGAATCATTATCTAAAAGAGAACTCATGTCTGTAGTCGTGGCAAATCGCGACGAACTCAAACAACGGATTCAGCACGCTCTGGCGGCGGATCTGGCAGCCGTCAACGCGCTGTTGCGTCGGCAGTTTCGCAACCCGAACATGTTCGTGCAGGACATCGCCCAGCATGTCAGTCGATTTCAGGGCAAGCAGATTCGCCCGATCCTCACACTTCTGAGTGCTCAGCTTTTCCATCCAGCCTCGGACGCTCGCGAGAATGTGCATCGACTGGCCGCCGTGGTGGAAATGATTCACACCGCCACGCTCGTGCATGACGACGTTATTGATGATGCCAGCCTGCGACGCCATGTTTCGACCGTACATCGCCGCTGGAATACAGAAACGAGCGTGCTGTTCGGAGATTATCTGCTGTCGAAAGCCTTTCATCTGGCGGCAACAACCGGAGATGCTGAAGCCTGCCGTCTGATTGGTCTGGCGACGGATCGCACCTGTGAAGGCGAACTCAATCAGATCGCCGCACGGTTAGAACAGTCCACATCGGAACGCGACTACTTTCGCGTGATCGGCGGCAAGACCGGACAACTGTTTGCCGTGAGCTGCCTCCTGGGCTCTCGCGCGGCTGGTGCCGCCATTCCGCACCAGTCGCAGTTGAAGCAGTTCGGAATGCGGATTGGTCTGGCCTTCCAAATCGCCGACGATGTGCTTGATCTGACAGAGACCGCCGAGAACACCGGCAAGGACGCCTCGAACGATCTCAGCAACCATCGCCTGACGCTGCCGCTGATCCGGGCTTTGAAGCTGGGTTCTGATGACGAACAGCAACGACTGCGTGACCTGCTGACGTCCAGTGACGCCGATGATCAGGTTCGACTGCGCGATGAACCGCTCGTTCGTCAGGGAGTGGAATCAGCCCAGTCCACCGCCGAACACTTCGTCCGCCGCGCCCTGCGCAATCTGGCCTCGCTGCCGTCCTGCCCCGCGCGCGAAATCCTCGCCGGGATTGCCCAGTTTGCAATCCATCGCTCCGCGTAGTGCTCAGTCACTAATGGATTGAGGGGTGGCCGGGGTTGGAGGGCGCTAGCCCGAAACCCCGGGGCTTCCTTCGCTTCGCTCAGTCCAGCCCCGGCCACCCGATCCATCATAGCAAGAGTGACAGAGCACCCGGTCAGCGCGACCAACAATGCTCACGCCTCGAATTCCGGTTGAACTCAATTCTGGTTTGTTGCCGTCGGCTGCACAGACGGATCGGCGTTTCCGTGCTCAAATATCTCGGTGATGGATGCATCAATGGTGTGACACATGCCTTCCAGATCGAGATCATCTTCATCTATGCCGAAGGGCTCTTCGGTATGTTCTGCCACGGTTTCAAGTCCGAGCATAAAATAGCTCAGAATGGCCGTGATCGGCACTGTCCACCAGCCGAAACTCTCAACGATTCCCCACGGCAGCGTGGTCAGATACAGGAACACGCACTGCCGCGCAAAGGCTCGATAGGACCGCGCCAGTCGCGTATTGCGAATGCGTTCACAGCCACCGACGATTTCCAGCAGCTTCCGCAGCTCCTCATCAATCACGATCAGTTGCTGTCCGTCGATCCTGCCCGCCTTCTTCAATTCACGCAGGCGCGAATAGATGAGTGACACCAGAAAGCTGGGCACATGTTGCGGGACAACTTTGATATTTCCCAGAACTTCAGCATCATCCAGCGCTGCCCCATCGCGCAGATGATCTTTCAGCACCGGTGCAAAGACACTCAGAATTTTTCGCAGCCGATTCAGATCATCGTTTGGCACATCGATCAGATGGACGAGCTTGAGCGACAGGTTACGCATCGTGTTGACCAGGCTGCCCCACAGCGTGCGAGCTTCCCACCAGCGTCCGTATGACGTATTCGTACGAAACACCAGCAGCCACCCTAGAACCAAAGTCAAAGCCGCATGAATATCACTGGGCACCCCCGCCAGCATCGACAGCTTCTCGCGGTCATGGAACCAGGCAGGGATCACCGCATACGCAGAAACCAGGATCGCATACGTCGCAACGCGCGACAGTGTCGGACTATTCACGAGTTCGCGAAGGTTCTGGTGGAGTTCAGCAGTTAAGGATTTACGCATTGGAGTGTGGCTGGAAGAGCGGTTGAAAAGAAAGACCTGAGCGTTCCTGAAAGGCACGACTTTCGCAGGATATCAGGACGTCATGCATCTTCGCATTTGAGTCGTCATCAATGCAGCCTGCTTCTGCGTGAGTTCTCAGGAATACCTTTTTCAACGGTTGCCCCGCCACTCCGTCGGCGGGAACTTCGCTGTACAACTCACGGCACAGGAATCTCCAATGGCGTGGACTAAATCAGCCGTTGGGCGCTAGCCCCGGTTAATGGACGAAAATCACGATGAAAACAGCCGAGGCTAGCGCCTTTCGGCTCATGAGGAGCCCTGAATCAACAGACCGTCAGTGCCCTGCGGCTCATATCGATTCGGCCTAAGTCCACGCCATTGCAGGATTCCCGACCGACGGAGCGATCGACCTGCAATACGGCACCGAAGCTCCGCCAACAAGGCGACACGTAAAATGCAAAAAACCTCGCGCGGGAGCGTTCACTCCGACACGAGGTCTTAGTTGCAGACGTCGGTTAAGCCGATGTCAATTCCTGAGTGCGCTGAAGGCGCTGTCCATCAGGTTGTCCAGCATTTTGCCGTCGTTATCCGTGAGACTGGCGAAGAAGCTGTCGATGTCCTGACCGTCCGTCAGCGTCTCGACTTCCGTGCTCCCGATGGCACTTCGCCATGCACTTTCTTTGGCCGCCCGCCGGAGGCCTGTGTTCAGATCCCGGCAGTTGCTGACGTCAGCCGTCGCAACGTTCAGGCTCTTGTCTGTCGTCAGTTCCTTCACGATCGACCGCAGCGGAGTCGCCGCAGCAAACCCCGTCGATCCGGCCAGCTTGAGATTGCGCGCCGGGCTGAGTGGGCTTGAGTCCTGTCCAGCGGACACCACGTTCTGGCTGTGGCTGGCGGCAAACACGTTTCAGCATGCGAAACGTTGCCGCCGTCTTCGCTTGCCGTGTTGAGATCCGCAAAAAAGCCTCGCGCCAGAAGTCCCTGACGCAAGGCTGAATTCGTTCACAACAATCCAGTCGGTGCTGAATGTCTAAATATCTCCGCCTTCATTGATGGCCG
>JAYTAK010000411.1:0-1768 GCA_043737515.1 Candidatus Kuenenia sp.
GGACCGTGCGAGCAACTTTGTAGCCACGTTCGCCAGAACGTGGGCGATCCAGAGGAAACCCACGCTCTGGCGAGCGTGGCTACGTTCGGTCGCGGGCGAAGCCAGCGCCAAGGATCAGCCGCCGATAAGCGTGCATCGGCGGCAGTCGCTTGGTATATTGGCCTGGATGGTCTGGTAATGTTCCCGCAATCTGTGAATGAGGTGCTTTGATGAATCATTCTGCTCGACGCAACCAATCGACTCGTCGTTCCATGCTGGCCTCTGCCGCAGCGATGGCTGCTGCCGTCGCGGGGCTGCGGATTTCGGATTCTCTGCTGGCGGGCTCGCAGCCACACGGGTTCGACGATGCGAGCGGCAGTGACATGAGTTTCGGGCTGGTGACGTATCAATGGGGCAAGGACATGGACTTGCCGACACTGATTGATACGTGTGAAAAATCCGGGTTGACGGGAGTTGAACTGCGTACTGAACATCGTCACGCAGTCGAACCCGCGCTGTCCAAAGCCGAACGCGACGCAGTGCGAAAACGTTTCGAGGCGAGTTCCATCGAATTGATCGGTTACGGATCGAACGCACAGTTTCACGAAGCAGATCAGGACAAAGTGCAGGCCAATATTGAACTCACGAAGCAATACATTCAACTCATGCACGATTGCGGCGGTTCGGGCGTCAAAGTCAAACCGAACGGCTTCGTGAAGGACGTCCCTCACGAACAAACGATCGCGCAGATCGGGAAAGCTCTGAACGAAGTTGCCGAATACGGCCAGCAGTACGGTCAGCAGATTCGCGTCGAAGTGCATGGAACCGGGACACAGGAATTGCCCGTGATCAAGGCGATTTTTGATGTCGCCACGCATCCGAATGTCGCCGTTTGCTGGAATTCCAACGCGGAGGACCTGCAGGGCGAAGGGCTGGAACACAATTTCAATCTTGTCAAAGATCGTTTCGGTGCCACCGTGCATGTGCGGGAACTGACGCTCGACGATTATCCTTACGACGACCTGTTTCGACTGTTCAAAGGCATCAAATACGCGGGCTGGATTCTGCTCGAGGCGCGGACCGAACCTGCCGACAAGGTGGCGGCACTGATCGAACAGCGGCTGGCGTTTGAAGGGTTGGTCGCGAGCGCAGGATAAGGATCGTACTGAGATTCATCACGCTGAATCCATGAATCTCAGTCGGCGGAGCGACTGAGCTACGTAGGCGATGTCGCTCCGCGACTCGCATTTTCAGCAGCGCACTCTCTGAAACGATTACACGCTGGCTTATGCGCACAAACGGTTGACGTAGAGGTTAAACGATCCAATGCCAACTACGGGGAAAGCTCAACGATGAAATTCATTCTGGCACTTGATCAGGGCACGACTAGCAGTCGGGCCATTCTGTTCGATCATGCGGGCGTTGCTGTCGCTTCGGCGCAGCAGGAGTTTACGCAACAGTTTCCAAAGCCGGGATGGGTTGAGCATGATCCGGAAGAGATCTGGGGATCGCAGTTAGCCACGGCCAAAGCAGTGCTGCGGGATGCTCAGATCGATGCCGGCCAGATTGCTGCGATCGGGATTACGAATCAGCGCGAGACGACAATCGTGTGGGATCGCCGCACGGGGGATGCGATCAGTAATGCAATCGTGTGGCAGGATCGCCGTACGGCTGACGTCTGTGACGCACTTCGCAGGAAGAAGGCCGATCGGATGATCCGCCGGAAGTCGGGGCTCATTCTGGATGCCTATTTCTCTGCCACCAAGCTGCAATGGATTCTGAAGCACGT
>JAYTAK010000412.1:0-4195 GCA_043737515.1 Candidatus Kuenenia sp.
GTCCTCCGGAACGTCTTCATTCAGTTCGGCCACCGTGTCAATGACTTCTTCTTCAGCCACAGAGGCATTGTAGGAGATTCGCGTGATCCGACATTTTTCCGAAATTGGATCGGCACCACGTTCAATCGAACCCGGCAATGCTCCGATTCCGGTGGAACGTCGGAAGCCGCGATAGACTCCATGCTTTGAAACGGGCGTCATCCTGAACTTTCTGAGTTGATTCGAACCATCAGTGGACTGTGATACTATTTGAGCCCGTTCACTTTATGGTCAAAGTGGACTTTTGCACAAGCACGACCGCCATTCACGCTGAGTTCCATGAAGCCATCCATCGAACCACTGGGAGATTGTGCTGCAATCGTCGCCTGGCGGTCTCTGGACAACGCAGCCGCTTTGCAGGAAGTGCAGCATGCGACCGAGTGCTGTCATTCTAACCGCATCGGCGGAATTGTCGCCGTCGCACCGGCGTTCAAGTCGCTGACGGTGTACTACGACTGCGAAAAACTTAACTGGTCGGAAGTTGAGAGATGGATTTCTGACTGCCTGCACATTCCGCCATTCAGCCCGGAAACGTCACAGCGTCAGTTGGAAATTCCTGTCTGCTACGATCCCGAATTTGCACTGGACCTGAGTACCGTTGCTGCCGCGCACGACATGAATACCGGCGATGTCATCCGCCTGCACTCGAACACAAACTACGTCGTGCAGATGATCGGCTTTTCTCCCGGATTCCCGTATTTGGCCGGATTGCCGTTGCAACTCCACACACCACGCCGCGCGTCTCCTCGCATGCAGGTGCCAGCCGGTTCCGTGGCGATCGGCGGTGAACAGACCGGGATTTATTCCCGCGATACGCCCGGTGGCTGGCACATCATCGGACGGACTCCTGTGCAACTGTTTGATCCCGAGCGTGATCCGCCATGTTTGCTGCGCCAAGGCGACGCCATCCGCTTCGTTCCGATTGATCGACAGCAATTCGATGACTATGCGGAGCGAACATGAATCGCATTCACATCATTCGCTCCGGACTTTGTTCGACTGTGCAGGACCGAGGCCGCGCCGATTTTCGGCATATTGGCGTGCCCCTGGGCGGTGCGATGGATTCCATCGCGCATGAACTGGCAAATCGACTCGTGGGCAACCCGGTCGATGCGGCGACGATCGAGATGACATTGACGGGCGATGAGATCGAATTCCTAAATGACACGCTGATTGCCATCACCGGTGCGGATATGGAACCTGTGCTGCACGACAACAGCGATCTGCCACAGCCTGTCGCGCAGCATTGTCCGATCTTGATTCCTGCCGACTCCCGCATCCGATTTCAAGCAGCGCGACGTGGTTGCCGTTGCTATCTGGCAATTGCAGGCGGCATTGATGTGCCGCTCGTGATGGGGAGTCGATCGACCGCTCTGCGTGCCCGCTTTGGTGGCCACTGCGGACGAATGCTGGCTGTCGGCGATGATCTCGCCATCGGCGTGCCGTCTGAAGCGTGCCGTCGAATGTTTGAACGATTGTCGGCCGCGTGGTCTGACGCCATGCGTCCCGTACAGCCACGCTGGTTCGTGCGTCCGATCGATCTTCCGAATCCGGACACGGCGACTCTGCGGATTGTGGCTGGGACACACACGTCCTGGTTGAGTTCCTTCGGGCTTGAACGGCTGCTGGGTTCGCCATTCCGCGTCTCATCCCAGTCTGACCGCATGGGTTATCGCCTTACCGATCAGCGACTTGAACTCGAACAGTGCGATGAGCTGTTATCGGAAGGCGTGATTCCCGGAACGATTCAACTGCCACCGGCCGGCAATCCCATTCTGCTGATGGCCGACTGCGCTCCGACAGGCGGTTATCCACGCATCGGACATGTGATTTCAGCGGACTTTGGAATCGCCGCACAGTTGCGGCCAGGCCAGTTGGTCCGGTTCGAGTTGGTATTGCTCAATCAGGCTCAGACGGCATTCAGGCAGCAACGGCTGGCGTTGACAAAGGCATTGATGATGGCCGAGCTGATGCTTCACCGATAGACTGAGCATCATGCTATCCATCGATCTGAACTGCGATCTAGGCGAAATTGACGGCTTTGCGGGCGAAACACTCGATGCGCAACTGATGCCGTATGTTTCATCGATCAACGTGGCCTGCGGCGGCCATGCCGGAGACTCGGAGCGGATCCGAAAAGTGGTTGCACGCGCGCTGAGCCTGCACGTAGCAATCGGCGCGCATCCGGGATATGCCGATCGAGCGAATTTCGGACGCATCGTCGTGCCGATGTCGCAGCAGGAAATTCACGATCTCGTTTCGCAACAAATTCAGGTCGTCGCGCAGATTCTTGAAGAATTCGGCGGCAGGCTGCATCATGTGAAACCGCACGGAGCCCTGTACAACCTGGCCGCAACGTCGCCTGAGACAGCTCGTGCGATTGCTCAGGCGGTGTGGGCTCTTGATCGGAAATGCCAACTTGTGGGACTTTCCGGCAGTTGCCTCACCGACGCCGCGATGGCGGTCGGGCTGCGGGCTGTGCATGAAGTCTTTGCTGATCGGAATTATTCGGCGGACGGATCGCTTGTGCCTCGCAGCCAGCCAAACGCTGTGCTCCATGACGCAGCTCAGATTGCAGCCCGAGCTGCTTCCATTGTCGAGACGGCTGACGTGGTCGCGATGGATGGTACGCGACTCAAACTCAAATGCGATTCGCTCTGCCTTCACAGCGACACCCCGGACGCAGTTGTGATTGCGTCAGAGATTCGGCGAGTCTTCGGCGAACGCAGGATCGCGATTCGGGCGGTGGATTAGATCCTTTCTTCCCCACATCTGTACAACTAACAGTTGATTTCTTGTCGTGCCGCAAAGTTTATCAGACGTCTGATTGCTGAAGTCAGGTCTGGCAAAAAAATGAGGGGCAGAAAAATACAGAATACGAATTGAGGTCTTTCTGCGATTCATTTTTCTGCAATCAATTTTTCTGCCACATATCTTCCTGCATGAATGACAACACTGTGCTTGTGTCCCGACTTCGACGATGGGTTGCGGGCGAAGCTCGCGCTGGGCTTTTTGCGAGCATCTTTTCGGCCGTAGTTCTTTGGGATTTCGAGATTCGGATTTCGGATTTGCGGTTTCGCCGCGCTAGGGCGTCGGCAACCGAATTACTCGTGCTGCCTCCGTCCCACTTTTCCTGCCACCGCGGTGTTGATTGTCGCCGAAAAAGAATCAGACAAATTCTGTTCGTTGCGGGGTCTTATAAACCAGAGTCAGAATGAGATCCGGAGTTTTCGAACGTAGGGTGGGACAAGCGGCTGGCAAGCCGCGCCGGCCCACCGTTTTCGAATTGCACACATGGTGGGCCGGCGCTCGCGTTGCTCGGTGGTCCCACCCTACAAGAACTCCGCTTCTCAAAGTGAGCCTGGTTTAAGAAACAGACTCGGAGAAGAACCAGGACATGTCTCCAAAGAGGAGTTGAAACGCCATGACATTCGAGCCTTACAGCCCGCCGGTTGACCTTGAGCAGGTCCCGTGTGTTCGACAGCCCCCGCGCGAAGCCGTTCTGCACAGAATGTTCTGGTCTCTGGGCTGTGCGGCACTGTCGTGTGTTTCAATCGTGGCGATGGTGTGCCTTTTGGAGTGGCACGATCCTGGAGATCCGATGATCATCGGCGACGCATTTCCATTTGTAAAGGTTGTGATCCCGCTGGGAATTGCGGGTATGGCCGCTTCTCTTGCATTTCTGTTCAGTGTGCCCGTGTTTCTGTCCGGCAGAGTCATGCCTGTGATCTGGTTGGTGCCGCTGGTTCTGTTCATTCTCGGGTTCTTTACATTCTACGACTGGGGCGGTCTCTTCGATTCCGGCAAACCACGCTACGACCTGCTTGAGTACGGCATGTGGCTGACGACGGGCATTTTGAGGGAATTTCGCGGCCTGTACATGCTGTGCAATTTCGTTTTGATTGTCATCGCGTGTATATGGATGCGTTGGCATACATGTCGGACCGCCGCTCGAGACGCAGCAGCCTTCGATCAGATCGCAGCCGATGAAATCGCGTCCCAGTCAGCCCCGAAACACTGAACCGGGACATGGCATTTGACGCGATAAATGGTATACACCGCGCGGCCAGAAATGAGTCCGGCGAGCGGAGTGGCGTGAGCCCTCCGGTACATCGCTTTTTTGTACCGGCAAGCTGACGCATGCCGCTCGCCAATT
>JAYTAK010000413.1:0-1767 GCA_043737515.1 Candidatus Kuenenia sp.
GACTCCACGGTGGCTCGAAAGCCGGATGTTCCTGGCGCGTAGCCGAAGTTTGCAGGCGCGTGGCCGAAGTTTACAGGCTGCGGCTGCGGTGCTGCGACTCCTTGCGATGTCTGAGGCGCAGGGGCATCAAAGTTCTCCACGCTGGAATCCGGCGGGTTGTACACAGGATCTGGTTGAGCTGGCATCGACTGCAGATTCGGAGCCAGCGGTTCAACAGGGCGATACGGCGGCGGCACTTGCGGAATGTGCGGTACTTCCGGAACGGCAAATGGACCGTCCGGTTGATTTGTCAAAGACCCGTCTTCCTGCACTCGTCTGGCGGACGGCAAGTTTTCGGGATTCGATGAATGACTGATCAACTGACTCGTTCCGCGATTGTAATTTGCTGTGGAGGCGGCTGGCCCGAAGTCTTGTGAAAGCACGGGTCGCTGCAGGACAGCGCGGGACGGAGCAGAGACAAACGGATCGACATGGCTCTGACGGACTTCAGATTCGCCTGATGGATATCGCAAGGTCGCGGACGCCGGTTTCTGCCACGGCGGGATCGTGCGGGTCGGCACGCCTGCGCTGCGCGGCACGATCAGCATTCCGGTATTGTCTGCCGAGTTGGTTCCGTGCTGAGCCGCATGGACAATGGACGTCGGCATCACATGCAAAGCTGCACAGGCCGTGACCAACGCCGCACCGCTCAGGATACAGAGTGTTCTGCGGTTTTGCATGAATCCACGCAGCAACCCGCGAATGTCGCCTGGTCCAGCGACAGTTAACGGCTGTACAGAGTGTTCAGGAATGTGATTCATGGATGTTGACAGAATCGTTGAACGACAGGCAAATCGCGACATTGGTCCCGACGAGGAACGCATCGCACAATTCATGCTTTTCGGACAATCGTCACATCCCGCAAAGTTGATCCAACGAATCGTCCCATGGCACGCGCGGATTATCTGGATTCTCGGGCAGTGTCAGCGCAATCTACCCGTTTTAACATCTGCCGATTATGGGAATGATGAGAGGAATGGGAATTATGGAATCCGTTCATTCAGTACCGGCATCTTTTGCCTGTTGCCGCGCCAGTTCTGATTCCAGAGTCGATCGCAGTTCGCGCATGCCTTCGAGGTCGGTGTCGTCCGGTAGATTTTCCAGGAACCAGTTCGCGTCTTCAATGGCGTTTGTCAGGCGACCGGTACGTGCCCGCATTGCCAGACGTTGAGCGCGGTATTTGGGATTCGTCGGGACGAGTGACACCAGCGTCTCCAGGTACCGCAGGACGGCGGCTTCATCTCTTTCCTGTTCTGCCAGACCTCGCAGGTTGTTGATCATGCGTTCGCAGATCTGGACAGTCGTTTGAGGAACTCGAAATTGCGGCAGATTCGGAAAGCGAGCTTCTGTAAGCCGAGCAACCACGTCTTCTTCCGAAAGTCGTTTTCCCTGTTCGAACGGATCGATCATCTGCAATTCGGTGGGGGTGGCGGTCGGCGTGTACTGCACGACGAACTGTCCTGGCAGACCGATGCCCTGAATGTTGAGATTCAACAGGCGACCGATTTCCATATACAGCACCGAAAGCGTAATCGGCAGCCCTTCACGGTCTTCAATCACTTCGTTGATGTAGCTGTTGGCGCGAGTGTCGTATTCAAATCGACTTCCGCGAATGCCCAGTTCGTCGAATAGATATCGATCCATGGCCGCCAGCCGCGTGGCTTCATCGGCATCTTTCGGTAACGCATCACGAATCTCATCGGCCATCCGCTGAACGCGATCGATGTA
>JAYTAK010000414.1:0-4193 GCA_043737515.1 Candidatus Kuenenia sp.
CTGGGATCTCAGATTGTGCTCGGCGGACAGGATGGGGCGATTCGCCGAGTCAACTGGCCACCGAAGCCAGCGACGAATCTCTCCGGACACAACGATGTCATTCCGACCGTTGCGATTTCCGCCGACAACAGATTTGTCATCAGCGGAGGCTACGATCAGATCCTGCAGATTTCACAATTGAGTGACGGCCAGCCGGTACGGACATTGTCGGGCCAGGTCGGGCGCATTTTCTCCGCAGCTCTTTCGCACGATGGAGCCTGGGCGGCATCCGGTGCGGAGCCCGGCACGATACAGCTCTGGAAAACGGCCGATGGCACGGCTGGCCCTGTGCTGGCCGGCCACACCGGGGCCGTCAATGATCTCAGTTTTCATCCTTCAAAGCCACTCGTGCTGAGCGCCGGCCTGGATGGGTCGGTGCGACTGTGGGAAGTCCCCGCGACGATGGCACCGGTTCGCGGTCATAGTCAGCCGGTCTCTGCCGTCGCGTTGACTTCGAACGGGCAATTGCTGGTGACGGGCAGTCTCGACAAGACAGTGCGAGTCAGCACGGTCAGCGACGGGCAGCCAAAGTTTGCCATGAATGATTTTCCACAACCGGTTCAGTCGCTGGCGATCTCGTCAAATGGCACGCATCTGGCTGTTGGCGACCTGGCTGGCGATCTCCAGATCCGAAACATGGACCAGGGAGCCCTGCTTTCCACATGGGGCGCGCATGTTGGAGCGGTCACCGGTTTGCACTTCCTTGGTGATGGAGAACGAGCGGCGTCGTCCGGTGCAGATGGCACAGTGAAGATCTGGACGCTGCCGCTGCCGACGCCAGTGACCGTAAAAGCGCATGGGCAGGCAGTCAGTGCAATCATCATCTCGCACGACGGAAAGAAACTCATCTCCGCGGGGCTCGACGAATGGATTCGCGTCTATAGTCTCGACAACCAGCAACAAATCGCTGGCTGGAAGAATACCACCGGACCAGTCACCGCGCTGGCCATCAGCGCGGACGACAAAACACTCGTCACAGGAACCAGCACGGGCAAGTGGCAAAGCTGGTCGTTCCCGGACGGCGCTGAAAAGCAGCAGCAACCATTGGGCCATGCAGGTGCCATCCATTCTATCGCCATCCATCCGCAGAGCGGTGAACTGGCTACTGCGGGAGCCGATGGTTTGGTGAAGCTGTGGAAAGGCGACGAGATGCCCCGCGTTCTGACCGGGCACTCAGGACCGGTCCTTGCCGTGGCGTTCACACCGGATGGTGCGAGTGTCATCAGCGGCGGCGCGGATGCGTCGGTTCGACGCTGGAATGTTTCCGACGGTGTTCAGGCTCAGGCGTATGCCGGCCATCAGGGACAGGTAACCAGTGTGACGGTCTCCGCCGATTCGACAACGATTGTGTCCAGCAGTCTCGACAAGACAGTCAGGATCTGGACGGCCGCGTCGGGTGAAGCGAAAGTGCTGACTCAGGCTTCACCCATCATCGCATCCGACTACGTATCGGACACGAAACGAATTGCCACGACCGGCGAAGATCTGATCGTCCGCATCTGGGACACAACCACGGGACGTGAGCTTCAGCGATTCCCGGCATCAAAGACGGCACTCAAGGCGATCCAATTGACGCCATCGCTCCAGGGTGTCGTAACGGGGGGAGCTGACGGCGATCTGACTTTCAGTTCCATTTCCGCCCAAAGCATCATGCTGGCGGACGAAGTCAAAGTTCACGATCTGGCCGTGACTCCGGACGGCAGCCACCTTGTGACGTGCGGCGAGGACAAGACGGCGAAACTCTGGAACATGAAGGGCGAACTCGTCCGTCCGTTTTCCGGCAGCGGCACCGCGCTGCGCTGCGTCGCCGTTCGCTCGGACGGGACTCAAGTGGCGTCTGGCGGCGATCCGTTGTTTTCCCAGGCAAACGTCCTGATCTGGAATCTGGCCGACGGCGCAGCAGTGCGAACGCTGACCGCTCCGGCAGCCGTGATGGGATTGGCCGCCACGTCGGACGGCCATTGGGCAATCTCCTGCGCCGACAAAAAGATCCGTGTGTATTCCGGCGATGATGGCACGCTGCTTGAAGAAATCACAGCCCCTGCGGTCACCGGCGAAATGGCCGTTGCCCCAAACCTGCCGCTCATCGCTGGTGCCGGAGCCGACAACAACGGATACCTGCTCAATCGCAGCCTGAAGCGAGTTTTCAAAGGGCATACCGGCAGCGTGACATCGGTGCAATGGGCTCCGGACGGCAACCGTTTCCTTTCTGCCGGGATTGATCAGACGATGAGGTTATGGAATGCCACGTCGGGCAAAGAGACTGGCCTCTGGGCACCGGTCAATTCGCCGATCAACAGCCTGGCTGTCACAGGTGAAGGAAAGAAAGTAGCAGCGACCACCGACGACAAACGTCTGCTGGTCTGGGATCTCCCTGCTGACAACGGAGACAACGCCGTCCAGACTGCCGCGCCGGTGCTGACAGTCACGGCAACGGTGAATCTGCGGGGTGCAGCAACCAATCAAACGGGAAGCGAGTATTCAACGGCAGGCGAAGACGGCGCTGTTTATCTTTGGGACGGTTCAACCGGCAAGCTGAAAGAACGGCTCGTCGGCCATACCGGGGCCGCGCTGTCTTCGGCTCTGTCGAATGATGGAGCCGTAGTGATCTCCAGCAGTGCCGACAAAACCGTGAAGCGGTGGACTCCGGCGGTCACAGCGATGACGACCGTCAGTGACAAACCCGTGCTGCACGTTCGCGTTTCGCCCGACGGCAAATCGATTTTCACGTCAGACGGCAGCCCGCTCGTGCAGCGTTGGTCAGTCGAGACCATGCAGACCGACAAGCAATGGACAGCTTCGGCACCGGTTCGATCGCTGAGTCTCAGCGAGGATGGACTTCACCTGGCTGCCGGGTGCGAGAACCAGAAGGTTCATGTGTGGAACCTCGAGGCCGCGACAGAAACGACCTGGGATTGTCCGGTGCCATTGACTTCCGTCGCTGTCGCTCAGGGCGGACGCAAGTTGATCGTCTCGGGCAACGATCACATTCTGAGAGTCTGTGGTGTGAGTCTCATCAACGGACAACCGGCATGGACTCTGACTCAAACCGCCAGCGGGCACACTGACGCGATTGTTGGCCTCGCAATGCCGGATGACGATCGCCAACTGTTTAGTCTTTCGAAAGATCGCACCATCAAACGATGGCTGGCGGCTTCATCGATCCCTCGGCAAACTTTCGAAGTGTCGTCCGGCATCGTTTTTGGAGCCGATTTCAGTCCTGATGGCAAACTGCTGGCAACTGCGGGCAGTGATCGAAAAATCCAGATCCGGGATGCCGTGACGGGGGAACTCAAGGCGACCTGCGAAGGCCACACCGCCGGAGTGAAATCAATCGCATTCAGCAAGCAGGGGGACATGCTGGTCAGCGGCAGCCTTGACGGTTCGATCCGCTTCTGGGACCTGACTGGAAAGCAAACTCAGACCATTGCTGACCCGACAATGAAAGGAATCAACACCGTCTCCCTGTTGCCCAACGGGTCGGTCGTCTTTGCGGCCGGGCTTGGTCGAGCGTGGAATGCGTGGAATCCAAAAGATCAGGTGCTGGCCCGAAGCGGCACCGGACATGCGCAGAGCATCGTTCGAATTTCAAACAGTCTCGCGGGAAACCGCATGGCAACGATCGATGAATCAGCGCACCTGTGCCTGTGGGATTCGACGAATGGACAGTTGCGTTTCCACACCCAGTTGCCGATGTCAGCCGGTTATGCGGTTGCCTACGCCCCGGATAACCTGGAAGTCCTCGTCGGTGGCAGTGATCAGCGGCTGATTCGTATCGCCATTCCTCCCAACGTCCAGTAGGGTGCAGTCGCCGATTTCAGTAGGTCCTGCTTGCCGAGCAGGACTTCGCGGCCACGCCGCGACCAGCGACGAGTCGCGGTCGAAAGGACGGCCACGCGGCGACGTGGAGCGGATGTGCGACCCATCGCGGTTCGCCTTGCGGCGAAAGTCCTTTCCGGCAGAAAGGACCTACTTGAACAATCATCCGGCCTGCTCCAAATCAAGCTTTGGCGTGGGACTACTTTGGAGGTGCCGGCGGCTGGATCTTCGATGCTGCCTCTTTCAGAGCTTTCTGCTGTGCTTCGACTGCCTCGATTTGTTGTGTCTGCATCCGTTGCATCATGTGTTCCTGAGCATCGATCATTCGGGCCAGC
>JAYTAK010000415.1:0-1766 GCA_043737515.1 Candidatus Kuenenia sp.
ATAGCTGGTTCGCATCTCGTCCTGGATGTCGGTTCGGAACACGCGGGGATCAGAGGGAACAAGGCCACCGCCCTGGGGATCGTCAGTAGACAAACTAAAATCCTTTTCGAAATTCGATGTAATCTTGCAGGCTGCAAGTGCTTTTCTGACAGTCGTTTACGGCACCAAAACGCAGCCTGCGAACTGTAGCAGAATCTGCCGGTTTCTCAATTGTCGCGGGCATCTTCCGGGCTCGGAAAAACCGAACTTGACCCCATTTCGAAAAAGGGCGTATAACGCGACGCAAAGCCCGCGAATCAGTATTTCCAAAACGGCGAATTCTGCGACTCCGGTTCTCTCAACCGACGACGAGAATGCCTGAAACAGCCGATTCACGGAACTTCCCGCCTCAAATCCCTTCTCTGCTTCTCATTCCATTCCTTTCGCGCCGAGAATCCTCAATCCAGGAGACCCAGATCATGTCGCAAGTCCCTCCACAAACTACGTCAAAACCTGTTCCCAATTCTCGCACAGGCCGCAGCGGCGTCCTGATCGGCGGCACGCTGGTCGTCCTGATTGCCGGCGGCATCGGGATGCAGGTCTGGCGGGCTCAGTCCACACAGGCTGGCGAACAGAAATCAGGCGATGGCACGGCGACTGCCCGCATGGATGCTCAGAATACGGCGTTCGCCCGAGTCAACTCCGAACCGATTTCCTACGAAGCACTGGCAAAGGAATGTGTGGAGCGCTACGGCAAAGAAGTTCTCGAAAACATGATCAGCCGCCTGATCATTCAGCAGGCGTGTGCCGAGCGTGGTGTCGTGGTTTCGGAAGCTGAAGTGACTCAGCAGGTGATCGAGATTTCCAAAAAGTTTGGTCTGGCGGTAGATCAGTATTACAAACTGCTCGAGGCCGAACGCGGACTTTCGCCTGTGCAGTATCATCGCGACATTATCTGGCCGATGCTGGCCCTGCGAAAGCTGGCAGGCAAGGAAGTGACGATCACTCGTGAAATGATGCAGCAGGCATACGAAGACAACTACGGAGTGCGCGTCAAGGCGCGGATGATCGTGTGCGACAATCAGCGGCGTGCGATGGAGGCTGCGGAAAAAGCCAAGGCGAATCCAGACGACTTCGATAGCCTGGCCCGAGACTTCAGCGTTGAACCTAACAGCAAAGCCCTCGGCGGTGTGATTCCGCCGATTCGCAAGAACTCAGGTGCGCATGAGAATCTCCGCAAGGCTGCATTCAAGATGAAAGAACCGGGCGAAATCTCCCCAGTTCTGCAGATCGGACCAAACCAGTTTGCCATCCTGAAGTTTGAAGGCCTGACTGAACCGGTTGATCATGATCCGAAAGATGTTGAAGCTCAATTGCACGCGGACTTGACCGAACGTGAAGTCCAGAAAATAGTGGGCTACACGTTTGACGCTTTGCAGAAATCCGCGCGCATCGACAATTATCTGACGGGCGAATCACGCGGATCGATTGAAAAAGCCAGTGCCACGCGTGAAGCGGCTGCGGACAAGACTGTGACAGAATAGCGGATGCCGATTGCTCCCGTCGTCCCCGACGACGGGAGGCAGTCGTGTTATACTCCGCGCGGTCAGATTTGAGGTTTTGTGAGCTGCAAGGCGCTAGCCACCGGTGCTGACCGAATGCATAACCTGCGGCTAGCGGTGTGTTGATTTTAGTGATTCATGTAGGGTGTGTGCAGCGCTAGCGAAACACACCAGTTTCTCACGCTTTCCCCAAATGGTGCGTTGCGCTCCGCTTCACGCACCCTA
>JAYTAK010000416.1:0-1766 GCA_043737515.1 Candidatus Kuenenia sp.
TCCATTCTGGCACAGTTTGAAGATCTGACGATCGTGATCATGAAGCATCACGGCGAACAGACAAGGCGTCTCGCCGCACTGAACAAAACCCAGCGACACCTCATCCAACTGATGAACCTCCCGCCGACGGCACTCCAATCCTTCAAATCCCGAGCTTGCAGATTGCGCCAATCTAACCCAAAACAACTCTCAGTTTCAGGGTGCGGAATGTGAGTAGATACGCTGGTGCTAATCGAGCAATCTGATCCGGGTAACTTCCGTGATCCGCTCTCCAGGCAGCCAACGCGAAAGCACTACAAGACAATTCCGTACGCATGGAGTACTTGTCTTCGATTTCAAATGCCGTTGTCATCGGTGAAAACAATTCGCTCAAAAGCAATGCCCCAATCGCTTCGGAGACAATTTTCATGTCCTCGGGTTGGATCGTTCTGCAAACCGATTGAGATTGTTCGGTGGATTGAAGCAGTTCGGTCTCAAGTTCGTCGAGCTTTGCCTGGCGAGCAATGCGGGCTGGGATATGTCCCGCAGTCACCAATTTGTCACACCATTCATTTCCGCGTTGCAATACTAAGGTTCCAGTCGATCAAGTCGCGAGAATACGACTGCCTCACGAAATTCGTGATTGCCGCTTCGTCGTTGTCATCATTTAACACCATGATAATGTTGAGCATGTATTCCGAATCTCGCCGGGCGATCACACTCACAATATCGAGATAAGCAATTCGCTCACAGGCATCAAGGTTGTCCGCCATTGCGATGATCGGCCCGAGGGCTTGCAGCTCTGCAAGAAATCTCATGGCCTGATCGTTCGACAGGTTGCCGTGATGAGCAATCTGGTCGTCACATCGACATGCAATAGGTTCAATCGCAAACGCAACGAAGACTTGGATGAAGCCGGGGCCTTGTGCGACCAACCGGGCAATTCGATGACAGGCGATGACATCCTCCCATGCTGCATCAGGATCTTCTTCACCGAGCTTCAACATGGCTCGCGTACAAAGCAGTTCAGCGAACAACCTTGTACTCGACACGCCTGGTAGCAATAAACCCAACAACGTCCGATCGGACGGCAGCATCGGAGTGAACGACTTCGGGCGTTTAGATCCTTCCACCACGAAACGCAGTGGCGTTGCATTTGCATCGATCCAGCGGGCGATCACTGGAAACTCCTTTCGAGTCCACGGACGTGCGGCTGCCTGGCTGAGTTGCCGATAAAATGGCCTACTTCGTTCGTAACGATCAGCCCCCCGTTTGGGTTTCTCTGAAGAATTCAGGGACTCGATGAAGTCAACAAGATCCATCAGGTACTGACCGTCCTTCGGCAGAGCATCGATTCCAAGCTGCCTGAAATACTCCGCAGTCGTTTTCGCAGGAAGATCCCTATGACCCAAAGCACGTCGAAACATCACCACGCTGTTATTTTCTGCTGTGACGATTTCCCGCTGGCGCTGACTCAACGCTTCGACGTAGTTGACGGTGCCGTGGTCGCGGAGAGGTGACGTGATGTACGTCGTTTCCTTGCTGATCCTGAATGGAACGCCGGAATCCTGAGCTGTCACGCCACTGGCGAACACCGCAGGCAAGAACCAGCAACAAAGCAGCAGACGGAACAATCGCATAAATCACCTTAGTTCAATTGTTCCGTTTTGATTGTAGTTCCGCCTTCAGGCGGAAACTCAATGTGCCACGCTACGCCCCGACACCGATCTTCCGGCCAAAGCCGGCACTACGAGCGATTCTGAGGTAGGCCGGACCAAGCGGAGCGC
>JAYTAK010000417.1:0-9655 GCA_043737515.1 Candidatus Kuenenia sp.
CTGTCAGTCAGTTCGCCGTCGAGAAACGGTCGTTCGCTGCGTTTAGGAAGATTGATCAGCGGCAGGAGCGGTGCGGCGGGCATTTGAGTCGCCTGCAACTCGCATCGCGCGAACAGTCCATACTGATCGTCGCGCTGGCTCAGTTCCGAAAGCGTCGTAGACTGTTCGCCGCTCTTTTGCTGCAACCGGTAGTTGGCAGCGATGCGGAGTTGTACCAGCGGGTGCAGTGCGGTCGTTCCGTTGCCGCGCCCTGTATTGGAGAGAATACTGAAGGCCATCATTGCATGAGAATCCCAGCGCTGATGCAGCGCTCCGATCGCGTCAACAGCGCCGCTGGCAAATGGTGATGTCTGAGGAGTCTGAACCTTTGCCTGTACGGAGAAAGCAGATTCTGAGGGCTCCGTAACGGCATTCGGCGTGCTGCGCAGCGCCATTTCTGCGGACTGCTGCGCGGCCGTTTTTGACTGCGTTGCCCCGAGCCGATAGTGGCGGGCTTCTGCGGAGGAATAGAACAGGAACAGCATTTCCGCTGCTGTCCGGGCTTCTTCGAGCGTTGGATACCGACGCACAATTTCCTGCTGAACCGCAAGATAACCTTCCATATTATTCTGCTGCAGATTGATGTCCGCCAGATCCAGCAACTGTTTGATCGCCAGTGTGGCCGGCAGGTTGGCCCCGATGCCGTTGAGCTGCGCGAGCAATGCATCTTCCGTCTGTGCTGACTGCATGTGACCTTTCAGAGCAGTCGATTCAAGATGCGCCGTCTGCAACGTTTGTTTCAGGATCTCAATCTGTTCGCGGCTGCGAAGATCGTACGAACGGCGTGCATCAGATTTCAGTTTCTGGTCGATGCCTTCGAACAGATTCGCGATGCCTGTCGTGTCATTCGCGTCGGACAGCAATTCGTAGCCGGCATTGGAATCCGGTGCGGCGTCTTCGATTCTACGTTCAAACAGTTTTCGGATTGCATCGCTGACTAAGCCGGAGGTAGTGCCCAGTGACGGCAGCAGATCTTCGTCGCGAAATGTGAGTGTGGCCGATTGGTTTTCCGGCACGCGACTGACAACGCGGTCCACTCTCCACGGCGACAGTTCAAGCCGTGATAACTGGAGTCCGTCGGCCTGATCGTTGGCGGCGAGTGAAACTGCGAGCGGCATCACGTCCCTCAGGATGGCGGCAATTTCGTCATCGTCAGATGCCGGTTCAAGCACGATCACCGATGGTCGCCAGTTACGGATGTCACGAGCCATTCGCAGTGGCAGCAGTTTTCTGAGCTGACCGTCATTCTGTCGATTCCATTCCGCGACAAGCTGTGCTGACGACCGATGATGCTCCGGCTTTGTGCGCGGAAACATCCAGTGTGAACTCGTATCATTGCCGCCGAGCCCGGTGACGGCGGTCGTGCAGGTATCCGACATCGGGACACCGTCGCGCAAGGCGTCGCCTTCCAGACTGAGCGGCTGCGAAGGTTGAATCACGACCGATCGGATTCCCTGTTCTCCGGACACGTTTGACAGCAGATCCCACGCGGCCTTGTCAGCGTCAGTGACAAAGTTCAGCACGCCCGTTCGGAATCCCGCCGATCGCACGGCCTGCCATGTATTGCCGCCGTCGGAGGAACGCACGATTTGCCCAAGACTTCCCACGCCGATCACTTCGTCGGCATTCAGAAAGTGCAATCGCTTGAGTTGACCTGTCAGCGGCAGCGATACGGGTTTCCAGTTCTGCCCGTTGTCTGTCGAATGCAGCAGACTTCCGCCAGGGTTACCGCCGAGCAGGATTGTGGAGTCATGATGCGCGACGACGTGGAAATCGACGAGGTCCGCGACCTCGCGAGGAATCTGGCCGGTCGCCGGTTGCCATGTGACGCCGCCATCGCTGGTGCCAAGCAGAAAACCGCCGTCACCGGCAATCCAGCCGCGTGCGTTCGTGTCCAGCGAGACGCCGCGGATCGCGCGGAGTGTGGGTTCCGGCCGGTTGATGATCACTGCCTGATCAGCCACGACCGCTGCGTAACTTTGATGCTGCCCGACAACAATGCCGTCCGATTCGCTGAGAAACTGTGCGTCCAGCCACGGTCCGCCGGACTGATCAGAAGGAATCGGCGACCATGTCCGACCACCATCCTCTGATCGAAAGATCGCCTGCCCGTTTCGGTTTCGCATCGGAGCGGTGACGGCAACTGCGGTTTCCAGACCGAAGTACTGAATGTGTACGATCCCCGGCAACACGGCCGCTGGCAATGTCGATGCGCCGATCGATGTGACGCCTGCGCTGGACGTGAGATCGATCCATGTTTTGCCACCATCACGCGTGTGCAGCAGCACGGCGGATTGTTGTGACGAAGTGCCAGGCTGAGTCCTGTGGCCAGCGACCCAGCCGATCGTGTTTGTCAGGAAGCAGACGGATTCTAAACTGCATTCAAACGGCGTGATCCGCGTCGTCCATGTTGCACCTGAGTCTTCTGAAAAACAGATGACTCCCCGCTCGCCGACAGCCCATGTCAATGTCCCGACGTTGCAGACGTCGTTCAGACTGGCATCATTGGCGATCGCCACCGTTCGTGGAATGGCTGCGGAAAAGAACGGCTCTGCAGGCGGATCGAACTCGCGCAGTTCAAACGCGGGAAGCTCCGCTTTGCGAGCCGAAGACGCGCGACTGGATTTACGGGATGGTACAGGAATTGAAGCCTGAGGTTTGCTCGTCACCTCGTCTTCGCTGCGTGGAATCACTGGCTCATCTGATTCAGACCGTGGTTCTTTCGGAATTGCCTTCGCGGCTGGTCGCTGATTCTTTGTCGCCGGATTCTTTTTCCTGGTTGATTCAGCGGGAACTGCAACTGAGTCGTCAACTTCTGGTTCCGACAGATTGAAATTGTCGCCGGAATCCGGCAGGCTCTGTTTCTGAAATGCGGCAGCCGTGTTGCCACAGAACGAAACGACGAGAACTGCGAGTGTGAGACATGTCAGGCGGCGAGTCATCCGTGACTCCTTGAAAATCGGGACGATGATGGATTGTGCTGACTCTACCGAATTCTATGCGCAGTTAAAAAACCGAGTTGACAGGGTGCATTCAGGCCCAACGGGCCGGCGCTATGTCAGCCTGGGGCATCGCCCCAGGAAGGAAACACAAGCAAGTTTCTGAGCCCCAAAGGGGCGTCACTACCGCAAATATCAGGTTAGGATCGCCCCGTTGGGGCTTTTTGAACATTGTTTTGAACGATACCTGGGGCGTTGCCCCAGGCTGACATAGGACCAGCCCGTTGGGCCTGAAGAAAGATCTTAAGAGACTATTCAAGACCAATGACGGTTTGGGAAATCACGACACATAGTATCCGGTAGCGTCAGTCAATTCTGCAGTTTCGCATTTTGGCAGGGCCGGAGATCTCCCATTCCTCGTTGACGCTTCTTGCGACCAGACCCAGGTCGATAATGTACCATTTGGGGCGCGTGAAACAGATCCAGTCATTATGGGTCATTCTTACGACTGATCGACATACGTGTTTCGCCATTGATCACTCTGATTTCAGTTGTGAAATCACTCTCCGAAACCACGTGCAGCGTCGGTATCGCTTTCTTAAGGTTAGTCAACCCAACATCAGTCACCATCGTGCTCATCGCACTGATGCGTTTGAGTTGTGTAAGGCCTGTCAAATTCCTGAGTCCTTCATCTGTGATCTGAGTTCCGCCAAGATCCAGCTTCGACAGATTTTTGAGATGTTTCAATTCCGCCAGGCCCGCATCTGTGACTTGAGTTCGGTTCAGATTCAGGATCGACAGGTTTTCGAAATCTTTCAATGCAGTCAAGCCCGCATCTGTGATTCCGGTGGATTGAAGGCAAAGCATTTCCAGTTTCCGCAATCCAGCCAATTCCTTCAGCCCCGCATCGGTAATCGAGGTTCCTGTGAGGTTTAATTTCTTGAGCGCAGCGAGTCCGGATAATGCTCGCAGCCCTACATTTGTCGTCGAAGTTCCTGTGAGATCCAGCGTCGTGAGCGACTTGAATTCCGACAATCCTTTTAATCCAGCATCAGTGATCACCGTATCCTGGAGACCGAGTAACGCGAGATTCTTGAAGCCTTTCAATTCTCTCAAACCTTCATCCGTGATCCGGGTCGCTGTAAGATCGAGCCACGTCACGTTCTCAATTGATTTTAGCAAGTGTACGCCATCGTCGTCGAAGTTTTTGCACCTGCAAAGCGAAACGCTGACGCCGGTTTGTGATGGTGAGGCATTATTTGGCTTGATTCTGCCACCCAGCAGTTCGATCTCTTCAATTGCTGTCGCTTGGTCCGGCAGTTCCTGAGCCATGACGCCCGGTGACGAGTAAAATGCCACCGTGAGCAGCAACAAAGCATAAAGATGCATCCTTTTGTGTCCTGATTAAGAGGCGAAGCAAGTTGACGTGGAATTCACATCGAGTTGGAGCAGCCGTTGAAGTCGGCAATCTATCCTGCCGGTGCTTTTTGGTCACGAGCAAGTGCGATCCAGCGAATGAAGGGACATACGAAGAAGGGTTTCAGGCGAATCACCGAAGGACGATAGTCGCTGCTATACGTGGAACTGCGCTTCCCTGAAGACGCCGGCACGATGCGATTCGCTAAAAATCAGGGGCACACAAGTCATCACAGAAAACCAACCTACCATGGAAAGCTGGGGGTCTTGCGGAAACTGCAACAACGAATCCCATGCAGTTTCTGCCGATTAGCGGGTCGGCGATCCAGTCCGTCGCATGATCTGATCAACTTTTGCAATTCCTTCGTATTGACCACATTTCGACAGTCTGCGAAAACCCGCCGATCCTTGGAATTACTTCAGGGACAGCATAAACGCACTATCCGCCCCACGGAATCGGGGGGCTTCAGATTGGCAAAGGAGTGCCCTTACCGTGATGAAAACCATCGTTGCATTGCTCACAGCAGTCGCAGTCAATTTTGCTGCACCGGTCCTTGCTCAGGAAGCGGCAAAGCCAGCTGCGGCTCCGAAAGATGTGTCCCCGCATCGTATCGGACTCGTTGACATGGCCGAGGTCTTCCAGGGCTACAAGAAGTTCGAGGACCTGCGTACTGAACTTCAGGCCGAGATCGAAAAGAGTTCCGCTGAAGCCAATTTGATGATGGAGCGGATGAAGAAGATGCAGCAGGGAATGGTTGAATCCAAACTGGCACCAGGCAGCCCCGAATACGAACAGGGCGAAAAAGCTCTGCTGGACGCCAAGGGTGAATACGACGCCTTCCTCGCTGCCACGCAGCGTAAGCTGGCTCGCCGCGAATCCGAAATGTTCAAAGTGATCTATTCCGACACGACGAGTATGGTGAAGAAGTATGCTGAGTTTGCCAAGTTCACGGTGGTCATTCGTTTTGACCGCAAGGACATCAACGACGATACGCCTCCTCAGGAAGCTATGCAGCGGATGAACAAGCAGGTTGTCTTCCATCGTGATGACGATGACATCACCGATGTCGTGCTTTCGACGCTGAACAAGCAGTATGAATCAACCGCTGGAACTCGTGCGCCTGTCAAAGGTGTATCCGGGACCGCTCCAGCTCGTGAATAAACGTGACTGCGGATTTACCCGCCACGTTGTCCACACAGAATCGCCGGCAGTGGAATCCTTCCAGATCTCCGCTGCCGGTTTCGTGCTGAAATTTTTGGGGGAAGCCAGCTCATGAGTTCTGAACAGACTCACCGCTCGCAACAACAGACACTCGCCCGCCCGGCGCTCATCGCAGGTCACGGCCTCTTTCACGGACTTGATGTTAAAGTGCGTCTGCGTCCGGCAGATCCAGGCACTGGCATCGTGTTTCGGCGAGTGGACTTGAAGGATCGGCCAGAAGTCGCGGCGCATGTAGACAATGTCAGATCCGCCGCACGCCGCACGGTCCTTGCGTCACGCAGCGGAGCGGTTGTAGAAACTGTCGAACACCTGATGGCCGCTCTGGCGGGGTTACAGGTCGATAACTGTCTGGTCGAAATTGACTCGCTCGAAGTTCCTGCAGTCGATGGATCCAGCATGCCGTTCTGCGAGGCAATTCTCGCCGCCGGTCTCGTGCAGCAATCTGCCAGACGTTCACTCCTTTCCGTAGAAGAATCACAGGGAGTCAATGATCGGGCGGGTGAGCAGTGGATCGAAGTCATTCCCTCCTGCGGTGGTAATGCGACCGTCGATTATCGACTCGATTACGGTCCCGAAGCCGTGATTTCATCGCAATCATATTCTGTAGAACTGACACCGGAAGCCTTTCTGCGTGACATCGCCGCCGCCCGCACATTTGTGCTGCAGGACGAAGTTGCCGCGTTGCAGCAAATGGGATTCGGGCGACACTTGACGGGACGAGACCTCGTGGTGTTTGACGCCGACGGGTCTGTGATCGATAACAAGCTCCGCTGGCCGGATGAACCTGTGCGGCACAAGATTCTGGACTGCATCGGCGATCTGGCATTAAGCGGTCGTGTTTTTGTCGGACGTGTGGTGGCCCGCCGAAGTGGCCATAAATTGAATCATGTCATGGCCAAGACACTGTCGACGATAGAAGTATGCCGAACACTGCTGCAGCGGGCAGGATGAAATCAGTCTGGCCGCGAGTGGATGTACAAACTGAAGAAACGGATGTCTTCCGAACTAAAGCGATCAGGATGATCCTTATGGAAACAAAAATCTCCCCGCTGTCACAGGTTGATCCGGCCGCCAGGATTGGAGACGGCGTCGTGATCGGCCCGTTCTGCGTGGTAGGTCCGGACGTCACGCTTGGTGCCGGGACTTGCCTGAAGAGTCACGTCGTGATCACTGGTGTCACGACTGTCGGCAGCAACAACTGCTTCTGGCCGAACTGCGTCATCGGCGGCGATCCGCAGGATATCAGTTGGCAGGATTCCGACACAGAGATTGTGATTGGCGACAACAATTGTTTTCGCGAAGGCGTCACGGTCAATCGAGGTGCCGAGAAAGAAGACGGCATCACCCGGATCGGCAACCAGAACCTGTTCATGGCCAACAGCCATATCGCGCATAACTGTCGCATCTTCAACAACGTCATTCTGGTCAATGGAGTTCTGCTGGGCGGGCATGTGCATGTACACGATAACGCGATCGTGTCAGGCAATTCGGTAGTGCATCACTTTTCGACCGTGGGTCGGCTGAGCTTCATCAGTGGCGGTTGCCGTGTTCCACATGACATCCCGCCGTTTATGCTGGCGGCTGGCAGTGACAATCCTGAACTGAAAACAATCAATATCGTCGGGATGCGACGCGCCGGGATTTCGAATTCCACGATCGACGTCGTCAAAGAAGCATTTCGACTCTTGTACCGCCGCAATCGTCCGCTGAGCGAGGTGCATCAGTATTTTGATGAGACACTGCAAGGCGTGATTCCGATGGAACTCTCTTTGCTGTTGACGTTCGTCGAAAATCAACGTGCCGGAAAACTGGGGCGGGCGCGTGAGGCTGTTCGCCACAAGCCAACTGCAGCGGAAACACAGTCGCACTCTTCACAGGAACGCAAGGCCGCATGAATCGAGTTAAGCTGGCAGTCGTTGGTGTCGGAGCCCTGGGGCAACACCACGCTCGAATTCTTTCCACCATGCCCGACGTGCAACTTGTCGGTGTCGTGGATTCCCGCGAACAGCAGGGACGCGAGATTGCCGCTAAGCATGGCACGCAATGGTTTGCAACCCCCGAACAGATTCTGCCACTCGTGCAGGGTGTCGTCATTGCTGTGCCGACTATTTATCATCAGGAAGTGGGGCTTCCGTTTCTGGAGGCCGGCATTCCCGTGCTGATGGAAAAGCCGCTGGCGAACAGTCTTCAGGCCGCACAGGCACTGCAGCGGATGGCAGCCTTTCGCCGCACGATTCTGCAGGTTGGTCATGTCGAACGATTTAACCCGGCGTTCGAAATGCTGCAGCAGAAGATTGATCGTCCGCTCTATATTCGCGCTCAGCGCGTCAGTCCTTATACCTTTCGCTCAACCGACATCGGTGTGGTTCACGACCTGATGATTCATGACATCGATCTGGTGCTGGCCCTGACCGGCGATGCGATTACCAGTGTCGATGCGTTTGGTGCGGTGACGTTCGGACCGCACGAAGACATGGCCGTGGCACGCCTGAAGACATCCTCCGGCATCATCGCCGACATTACCGCCAGCCGTATGAGTCCCGTGGCCGATCGCACTGTTCAGGTTTTCTCAACAAACGGCTGTGTGACTGCGGATCTCAATCAGCGTACGGTCAGTTGCTGGCAGCCCGTCGCCCCGCTGGCAGTGAACCCGAGTCTTGTGCATGATATCATCGCGGCCACCCCAGACCCCTTGACGCTCAAGAACGAAGTGTTCACAAAGTGGATTACGAATGAGACGCTGCAGGCGTCGAGCGGCGACGCGCTCACGGCCGAATTGACGGATTTCGTACGCTGCATCCGGACAAACGCCCGGCCACGAGTTTCCGGCGAAGACGCTGTGGCAGCTCTGGAAGTCGCCGACCGAGTCCTCGCCGGAATGGCGAAGTGGTCGTGGCAGGACAAAGTGCCAGATATCGCTGCCGCGCGAGCCGCGTAGCCGACACGATGCGGCGCAGGCGAAAACGCGTTTAACCGCGTGCCCATCGGGCCGCGCTCTCACAGTTCTCACTCTCTGCGAATGAGCGCGGGGCGTTGCCCCCGCGGTTAAACGTTAAACGATCAAAACGACAGTCCTCATTCCGTTAGGAGAAACCACCAT
Organism: Candidatus Kuenenia sp.; assembly: GCA_043737515.1. Classification (GTDB taxonomy): domain Bacteria; phylum Planctomycetota; class Planctomycetia; order Planctomycetales; family Planctomycetaceae; genus SXXK01. The sequence goes on from JAYTAK010000417.1 coordinate 8,717, forward strand.
GCCTCGTCACGACGATCGGGCGATCGATCAGTTGCGTCCCGTTCGAATTCAGCGCGGGTTTGTGAAGACGGCAGCGGCGAGTGTGTTGATTGAGGCTGGCAATACGATGGTGCTTTGCACGGCCAGTCTGGAACGGACGCTGCCACCGTGGCGGAAACCACGAAAAGAGGGCGATGTGCCGCTGGGCTGGGTCACGGCGGAATACAACATGCTGCCCGGCAGTACGACTCCTCGCAAACAACGTGACCGCAGCAAAGTGGACGGTCGCACGACTGAAATCCAGCGACTCATCGGACGCTGCCTGCGCGCGGTTGTGGACTTTGCTGCGCTCGGCGAAAACACGATCACGATCGACTGCGACGTCCTGCAGGCTGACGGCGGAACTCGCACGGCCAGCATCACGGGCGGTTTTATTGCACTGGCGGATGTGATTCATCAACTGGCATTGCCGCGTCCGGTACTGCTGGACACGGTGGCTGCCATCAGCGTCGGAGTCGTCAACGGCGAATCGGTGCTGGATCTTGACTATAAGGAAGACAGTACGGCCGAGGTCGACATGAATGTCGTGATGACCGGTTCGGGCAAGTTTATTGAAGTGCAGGGAACGGCGGAGGGAGTGCCGTTCAGCGAAGAGACATTGCAGCAGATGCTGGCCGTGGGCAAATCCGGCATCCGGCAACTCACAGCGTTGCAGCAGGATGCACTTGGAACCGCATGGCCATCCGCCGCAAGGACCTCGTAGACGAAGCCGCTCGCGGCGGTGGAGGAAAAATCTCAGCAACCGCGCGTCAACGGTGTCGATCGTGCAATCAAACGACTATACTCCGCGCGGCCAGGACTGGGGACGTGTTGATTTAATCGTAGGGTGCGTGAAGCGGAGCGCAACGCACCATTTGGGGAAAGCGTGAGAAACTGGTGTGTTTCGCTAGCGCTGCACAC
>JAYTAK010000418.1:0-4187 GCA_043737515.1 Candidatus Kuenenia sp.
CGTCCATCTGCATGAGGTATTCCGACTGGATGCGGCGCAGAGCTTTCCAGCGTTCGGCTTCTTCGGAATGTCCAAGTTCGACCAGCTTCAGATGGACTGCGTCAAATTCCATTCCATCAGCGGCGAGTTCGTTGTGCTGTTTGCGGAGCGATTCGCAGAGAGCCAGCCAGGACGAGACGGAATTTTCATCCGGTCGATTCGGCAATGCCGCGCGGATTTCATGCGGCTTGACGGCGTACAGAGCCTTTCGCCAGACCAGCAGTTGCGTCAGATCATCGGCCAGTTTCTGCTGCTGCGGATAAAGCAGTTCTGGAAACTGATTGAACGTCACCATCCGCGGCGGCACCAGCGCTGGCCATTTTGAGCTGCCGCGCTGAACCAGCAACTCCAGCATCCGGCGCGCCGCGCGGCGTCCGGGGAAGACGAGGATCACTTGCGACATGTCCAACTGGTCGCCGTTGGCATACCGACTGATCAGATAGTCAGCCGCCGCTGGCAGAGCGGGCTTATTCCAGTCAAGAAATTGTCGCGTGATCGCCATAGCCTCGTGCTTCCTTTTAATTCGGTCTCAGCGTAGGTCCTTTCCGCCGGAAAGGACTGTCTTCTGTAGGTCCTTTCTGCCGGAAAGGACTTTCGCCGTAAGGCGAACCCTTGTTGGGGCGGACATCCGCTCAACGTTGTCGTGTTGCCTCTAAATCCATCTTGTTTGGTCGTTGTCGCGGCAAGCCGCGAAGTCCAGCCCGGCAGGCTGGACCTACTGTAGGTCCTTTCTGCCGGAAAGGACTTTCGCCGTAAGGCGAACCTTGTTGGGGCGGACATCCGCTCAACGTTGTCGTGTTGTTATAGATTCCATCTTGTCTGTTCGCAGGTCGCGGCAGGCCGCGAAGTCCAGCCCGGCAGGCTGGACCTACTGTAGGTCTGACCGATATTACGCCGGATCGCCGGAAGTTTCCAATGTGAGTGAACCCGTGACGAAGTTCGTGACGTTTTCTACACTGGTCGCAATTCCGCTCACGTTGATCGCCCTCCAATCCACTCAAGCCTTTGCAAGTACAAGTTCCATGAAAGCCATTCGACTCGAAGAACCAAAGAACTTTCAATACGTCGATGTGGCTGATCCGGGGCAGCCGGGGCCGGGACAGGTTCTGGTGCGGACGCATCGGATGGGCGTCTGCGGCACGGACCTCAGCGGCTGGCTCGGTAAATTCCCGTTCTTCCGCTATCCGCGGATTCCGGGCCATGAACTGGGAGTCGAAGTGCTGGCGGTTGGCGATGGCGTGACGAATGTCGCTGCCGGTGATCGTTGCAGCGTCGAACCCTACATGAACTGCGGCAAATGTTTCGCATGTCGGCGTGGCCAGGGAAACTGCTGCTGCACTCTGAACGTCATCGGTGTGATGATTGACGGCGGACTGTGCGAACGCTTTCTGATTCGCGCCGAGAAACTGCATCCTTCGAAGAAACTGTCCTACGAACAACTGGCGTTGGTGGAAACGTTGGCGATTGGTTGTCATGCGACGGATCGCGGAGCCTCACAGAAGGGCGATCATGTGCTGATCATCGGGGCCGGGCCGATCGGTCTGGCGACACTGGAGTTTACCAGGCTCACCGGTGCGACTGTCACTGTCATGGACATGGTGCCGTCACGACTGGAATTCTGTCAGAAGAACTACGGAATCAAACACACCATCCAGTTCAAAGGCGACGGCAGTGAACTCGAACAGATGCAGGCCATCACGAACGGTGACATGTATCTCGTCGTCACAGATGCGACCGGCAACAAACATTCGATGGCTTCTGCGATGAAGTATGTGGCGCATACCGGATCGCTGGTTTATGTGGGTATCACGACGGAAGAAATTACGTTCGCACATACGACACTGCATCGTCCGGAAATGACGCTGAAGGCATCTCGAAATGCGATGCCGTCGGATTTCAGTCGCATCATTCGCCTGATTGAAGACGGCACGATCAATACTACGCCATGGATTACGCATCGGACACCGTTCCAGAACATGGTGGCTGACTTTGAATCCTTCACTCGTCCCGAAACGGGCGTCCTCAAAGCCATCGTGGATGTCTCCATGGCCTGACGTATCAGCCGTGATGTTCCATCAAGCTGGGCGAGAAACACCGCAGGGAGTTTGATTTTACTGAGAAGATTTCCGCGAAGCGACAGATGTCCGCCGACGGAGCGGCGGACCTACGCAGGCGCGCCGCTCCGTCGGCTCGCATCAGATGCGGCGGCGAAGCCATTGTTGGGGCAGAAGAGATTCGGCTGCGGGCCAAGCCCGCGCCAAGATCGATTCGCCCTCAGCCCTTCAGGCAGCATTTTTTGAACTTCTTCCCGCTCCCGCAGGGGCATGCTTCGTTGCGACCGACGCTGGGTTTCTCACGCACGCGTGTCGAAGCTACGCTGTCAATGGCGCGAGGTTGTGCCAGTTGCTCGTTATACTGCATCGTAAACTCCGCAATATCGTGCCTGGACGTCATATCAAACCCAGCCGCCTGACCGGCGGTGAAGAACGACTTGGCCATACCAAAGTTCGAGGAGTCAGACAGCTTTGCCTTCAGCTTCTTCGCAGCGGATTCATCACAAATGGTGGCCAGTGCGGCCGCAGACGTGACGGAAAACTCGCGATGGAGAAAGCGGAAGAACGCCTGGAATTCCCGAACCAATGGCACTGCTTTGTCTGCTTCCATCGTCACCTTGCGAGGAATCAGTTCAAACAGGATTTCCTTCAGGTCATCTTCCGAGAGCATTGTCGGGAGTGCGCTGAAATAGTCGCGACCAAAGGACATGAGCAGGCTGATGTACGAGGTTTCATGGTCGGGAAGTGCTTCGGACTCCGGTGACTGTTCGAACTGTTCCTCCAGAGTTTCAAAGTACTCGTTAACGTCCCCCTCGTCGAACTCACCATCCTCGTTAATCAGATTCGGACTGAAGTCGAAATCACCGCGGGTAGTCGCATTTTTCTGTTTCCACCCGGAACGTGATGCCGCTGGCTCCTCAAATGCATCATTGTGAGGCAACGTTTCCGGACGATTGGGGATGCCCGAAAGAAAGATGGCAGACTTCTGATAATTCGAATATCCGTCCATAATAAAGTCATTCCACAGCATGACTCCGCAGTCATCTTCAAACAGTGCCGCCAGACGATCGGCAATGTCAGAGTGTGGCAGCACTTCGCGTTCGGGATCTGGTCCGCACAGCGGGTCTCTGCGCGTCGCCACATCAGGCATGTCGCTTTGCAGGTATTCAGTCCATTCGCCGACATCAACACCAGTCAGAATATAGGGAGTTGTGACTTCGAAAAATGTATCACCTGTGGCCTCGGCAGGAATCGCGACCCGACTCAATCGCAGCTCACCCGTTCGCCCCGGATAGCCAGCTGAAGGATACAGGGAAAACTCCCGATCCGTCACGAGTTCCCGAACCCGCGTACGACCGGAACTGACAGCCGTCGTCTCGAAGATCCCCAGACGAGAACAGCACAGCCTCTGGAGCGACTCAATGACGCGTGCGTCCGCTCGCCACTCCTGCAGAACCTTCAGAATGATCTCTGCAGCCGTTTCGTGTCCGATACCAAAGCGATAGGACATGTATGTCGAACTGTAGAAGTGGCTGTCGGTGACCGGACTCATTGGCGGGTAGCCGGGCATGTACTCATTCATGCCGGATGTCAGCCGCTGTCGCAGCTCTTTTGAAAGTCCCGGATTCGCCAGTTCGGTAGTCAGCGCGAATGCATAGAGGATAGTCGCAACGTAGATCTGCTCCAGACGCTTCAGCGGATCAGAGATTCGAAACGCCTGTTCGAGATGTTTCAAAAACGAAGTCGGCCGCAGTCCATCATCCGTGTCCGCAAGACGGCGCAGCTTTGTGGCCCATGACTTGAATGCTTTTGAATCCATTGTTCCCTCCTTGAAACTGAAATCTGGTTGAACTGGTCTTGTCGAAGTTGTGGTTTTCGGAACAGCGTCCCATGCGCCCGGCCCGGATCCCAATAACAGACAAAGAACCGGATGCCAGGCTGTTGCTTACCAAAAACATCGCTCAAATGCTATTTCATCCGGTGGAACTTTACCAGTCAACGCCACTACCTTGACAACTAATTTTTACGCGGCCAGAAATGAGGCAGCGGCGAGCGGCTGGGCGTCAGCCCTCCGTGTGTTGGTTCGCAGGCCAC
>JAYTAK010000419.1:0-1761 GCA_043737515.1 Candidatus Kuenenia sp.
CAAAAGGGATCAAGTGGAGCACCATACATAGGCGTCAGGACGGGAATTCGAATACTGGACAAGTGGGCAGTCTGTGTTGTCGCAACCGACATGACGTTCTCCGAAGAGCTTTTTGACTTCTGTACATTCGCCGGGCCCGGTTGTCCTCCGTCAGGATGACAGACGTAGCAGCTTCTCCACGTACGCGGTCTGATTCTTCAGCGACGGTCGTGTCGATTCTGCGGCTTGGCATAAAATGGGTAGATATTGCAACCTGTGAAAGACATAGCTCATAAAGGTACTTCCGGACGTAACGACATGCTGCCGGAACACAACACACCCGAGAAACCAGGCAGTCCGGTGGAACGATTCCGGTTCTGAGGATCGCGCCGCTCCGGCAGTGAAAAGGAGAGTTACCAAAAAGCCAGGCAGAATGCCGGGAATAATCATGGTCGAAGACTGTTGTGCGGCGAATGATGTTTGCGCGAGTGCGGACGGATGCGATGACCATAGCGGTGCTGCACAACAGTAGACGAACGACAACAAACTTTCCGGTTCGACGCATCGCATCGGTGCGAGCCGATGTTGTGAGGTGAGCGGCGAGCTAGGATCAAAGTCAGCGGCTGTTTTGCCGGGGGAGTTCCAGTCCCTACGATCAGGGAAATATCAGTTTGCATTACGGCACACACGGAGAAGTGAGCTGTCATGCCCGACATCAGGTTTCGACCGTGCTCAACGACGATTCAAATTTATCCGCACGCCGCCTTTGGAATACCTCCCATCTGCTGCTGAGTCTGTTTCAGGTGGCCGCCGTGTCGTGGGCTCTGCTGACGCCGGACCCGTTTGCACTCGTCCGTGACACGTCGCTGAGCTGGGTGCAAAGCGCGAGCGATCTGCTGCTGCACGCCAGCGTGTTTACCGTCCTGTCAGCCACGGTGTTTAGTCTGTGCCTGGCGATCTTTGACGAGTTTCCGCCGGTCGCTGTCTTCGCAATGCTTGGCTACTGCGTTACGGTGGAAGGACTGCAGTCGCTTGTTCCCGGCCGAACCTGTGACCCGCGCGATGCCATCGCTAACGTCGCCGGCTTTGTCCTTGGCCTCACCTTCGTTCGCGTCCTCTCACTGCTCCGCCCCGCTCCCGCCAAAGCGTGACGCAAACGCAGTCCGCGTGACGCTGAACACAGGACCGATCGCGCAATGGCACTCGATTTCTGCTATCAGTCGGTATGCGTTAGCGTCCGGTTTACATGACCAGGAAAACCGGGTGCTTTACTCCGCGCGGGTCTGAGCGAGACCTTTTCTTGTAGCCGAAGTCGTGAGACTTCGGTTTGAATTATGGTCCGCCTCCGAATTCTCACGAATCCGGCTACAAATCATTCCGGCCCGCGCGAGGCCTAACGCACTGCGGCTGATTCAAGTTGCGATCAAATCGAGTGTCACTTGTCCCATCGCCGTCGGGTAGCGAAAGCTGCTCCTCTTTCGTAGACTCCTTGGACCTGAAGAACGGTTCCTGTTCGCATTATGCGTCGAATCGCCAGGGCGTTGAGGAGACTCGAAATCATGCCCACATGGCCTCATCAGCTTTTCATTGACGGTGTCTGGAGTGACAGCCAATCCGGTCGAACCAGGAGCGTCACGAACCCAGCCACAGGAAAAGAACTCGCCCGCGTTGCTCTGGCTGATGCCACAGACGTCGATCGGGCCGTTCAGGCAGCGCGGCGGGCGTTTGACGAAGGCGAGTGGCCTCGCATGGACCCGTTGAAGCGGGGCCGATTGCTGTTCC
>JAYTAK010000420.1:0-9619 GCA_043737515.1 Candidatus Kuenenia sp.
TGTCGGCCTGCAGTGCGCGCGATGTCACGACCATAAGTTTGATCCCGTGCTGCAAAAGGATTATTTCCGCCTGCGGGCTTTCTTCGCCGCGATCGATCCTCAGGATAAGGTTGTGGTCGCTCCCACGGCGGAACAGCAGACGTACGAAGCGCAACTGCGGGAATGGGAAACTCAGACTGCCGAACTGAGGGCTCAGATCGCGGAGTTCGAAGCGCCATTCCGCAGCAATGCCGCACGGGACGCGATCGGAATCTTCCCGTCTGATATTCAGAATATCATGAACGCGCTGCCGGAATCGCGTTCACCGCTCGAACAGCAGTTACACAATCTGGCATGGCGCCAGGTGGACTACGAATACGAACGGCTGGACGAAAAGATTAAGGGCGACAAAAAGGATCGGCTGCTGGCACTGCGCCGGGATCTTGCAAAATATGACAGTGCCAAACCAGCCTCGCTGCCTGCCGCGATGGTGGTCACGGATATCAGCAATCACGCTCCGCCAACGATTATCCCAAAACGGATGACAGAAGTCGGCCCGGGGTATCTGAGCATCATTGATTCCGCCGACGCCGCAATTGACTCGCCCATTCTAAATCAGAAGACTACCGGACGACGCACGGCTCTGGCGAAGTGGCTGACACAGCCCGACAATCCGCTCTCGACGCGCGTGATCGTGAACCGCATCTGGCAGGGACATTTCGGACGCGGGCTGGCGCAGAATGCGAGCGATTTCGGAACTCTCGGCGGGCCACCGTCGCATCCGGAATTGCTGGACTGGCTGACGCATCGTTTTGTCAGCAACGGATGGCAGATGAAAGATCTGCATCGGCTCATCGTGACTTCGGCAACGTACCGACAGTCGTCTGAACATCCCCAACTGGCCGCGTTTCAGCTCATCGATCCCGGAAATCGTTATTACTGGCGATTCAACACGCGACGCCTCGACGCCGAACAGATTCGCGACGCGATCCTTGCGGTGACAGGGCAACTGAACATGGAGGCAGGCGGCCCCGGAGTTCAATCCGATATTCCGCGCCGCTCGATCTATCTTCGCGTGATGCGGAACGAACGCGATGCGTTGCTGGATGTGTTTGATCTGCCGCTGTTTTTTACGAGTACGTCGTCGCGCGATACAACGACTTCGCCGGTGCAGTCGTTGTTGCTGTTCAACAGTCAGATCATGATGAATCACGGGCTGAAGTTCGCGGATCATCTGCAGTCATTGTCGAGCGAGACTCATGAGACGTTGCAGGCGCTCTGGCAATCCGCACTCGGACGGTTGCCCAAGGATGCGGAAGCCGCCGATGCCCGGCAATTTATTGCCGAACAGACTGAACGCATCGCCGCTGAACGCAAGAGTCTGGAACTGGCCGCAGTGCCGATCGGACGAGTTCCGTATCGTGATGGTCAGGCAGTGATCATTGATCCGAGCGAAACGCCGCTTCGACTGTCGGCTGATTCCACCGCGCTGCAGCATGGGGCGACGTTTACGATTGAAGCGTGTCTGCAGATTCGGTCCGTGTACGAAACCGGTGCCGTGCGGACCATTGCCGCAAAATGGGACGGCGACAAACAGACGCAGGGCTGGTCGTTCGGTGTCACCGGCAAAGGCTCGCGCCGCAAACCACAGACTTTGGTGCTGCAACTGTTCGGCGAAGGCGATGGAGAAGGCATTCGTGAAGCGGCCTTGTTTTCAGATCAGCAGGTGGACCTGAATACTCCGTACTTTGCTGCGGTGAGCGTGACTCCAGCGGCGTCCGGACCGGATTCCGGGACCGCGACGTTCTATCTGAAGAACCTTTCAAACGACGATGAACCGATGCAGGTCGCAACAATCAGGCACAGCATTTCTTCAGACGTCAGTAATTCTGTCCCTTTGAGTCTGGGATTTCGTACTGGTTCGGACGACAGTTTCTTCGACGGCCTGCTCGATGACATTCGCCTGTCGTCCACCGCGCTGACCGTAGAACAACTGCTCCTGACGTCTGAAAAACCTGGTCCGGACACTGCAGGCTACTGGCGCTTCGAACCGGTTCCGGGGATTTTCGATGACTCGTCCACCCATGCCGTACGCCTGTCAGCTCGACGAGGCAACAGCACCCCCGCCACACCCGCTCATGCGGCGCTGGCCGATCTGTGCCATGTGATCCTGAACTCAAACGAGTTCCTGTACGTCAAGTAGCTTGACTGCCTTGGCTGAGTGGGTTCAACACTCATCCGAGGATCTCCATGATCGGGTTTGCCGTAATCGGATTTCGAATCGTTTTCAACCGGGAACCTCCAGCGTACGGGAATCAAGACGTCGTTGCCTGAGGATCGTCGCATGAATGTCGGTCACGTAATGCCGGTGCTCGACGGCATGGAAACCGATTTCGTCCGTCGCGCCATTTGCGCTCTTCGCTCTCGAAGTAAAGTGTGGTTGTCCGTCCGGCGGCTGGACGAGGCTGGGGCAGGTGCCACAGGAAATTACGGACAGGAAGATGGAAAGACCGAAGTGGAATTGCCTTCCGGAATTCCTGATCGCAAAATCACTGTCCTGGGAAATGGCAGAACGATGAAGGCAGAACAATAAACCGCAAAGGCAAACGCTTCTTATCGTTCTGCCACCATCGTTCTGCCAGAGTCCGGATGAAGGAGCGCAGACGCGAGGCGTGTCAGTAGAGACAGCGAAGAGATGGACGGACAGGTATATCACATGGCACAAAGGGATTTAGTTGCGGCCTGAAGGGCCGCGCTGGGTTTTTCCTGGCCATCTGACTTCCGAAACAGCAGGCAGGCTTGGTCCGATTCCTCTGCAGCCGCCTCGCCGCAAAGTCCGGGAGAAGGTGACGACTCGCCGAGCCAGCAACAAGGGCTGCTGATCGACTACCGCGAATGCCCGCACACAACCGCCACTCGAGCTCGCTTAGTCATTCTCAATTCCCTATCAGGCATCACTCCAGCAGTGACTGAGTTCACTGTGTTTGGCAGGACCAATTGAGCGGCGTCCTGAAAATAGTCGATGCAGAAACACACGCTTCGGGCTGGCTTGTCCGGGCGAAGCAAGCAACTGTCGGCTACAAGACCGAGCTTCCTTGCCCTGCTTCAGGCCATGGCAAGGAATATGTGAAACAGCGTCATTTCAGGCGACGAAAGCGTGTGTTGTGATTCGCGAATCTCTATGGCATCTGGAAACAGCGAGCAGCTACCAAGCGTTCCCGATTCCATAGCCAGTTTGGCTCGCTTCTGTTCGACCAGCACGGCGATAGATTTCTGGACACCCTGTATATCACTATCAAAAACGTAGCCGATCATGCCAGCAGCTTTGTGGCCGGACGAATACTGTCCAGAAAAGAAGCAACCCATTCCTTCTGGGCCGACATATTCTCCAGCCAATGAGCCAAATTTCCCGTTGGGAAAAGTCACATTGAGTCGTTTGCATTCAAAGGCGAAGTAGACGTTCTCGTCGTTCCCGTGCAGCAGGCACAGGTCGATACGTCCCAGTTCTCTGCCAGTTTCAGGGTCATCAATCGGGAGTTCCCTTCGGATCTGAAACGGAAGCTGTTTGATCACCGAATCGTATGCATATTGGTGTCTGAGCAGCTTCGTGATGCGAGTTTCCAGCTTCTCAGTAACAGGCTTCGGGATTCGGCCCCACGCCACAGGGATTCGCCCGATGATGTCCTCGAGGAAATCACCAGGAAACAGCGATGCGAACATTCCTGCATCACCAACAATGTTCATTTGCGGCCAGCCCTTTCAGATGAAAGGATCGCTGCCGCAAGATGATCGGCATCATTGAGAGCGGCTGTCGTTGTCCACGACCGGAGAACAAGCGGCTTCATCAGATAAATCGTTTCCCCTTCGAAGATCGTGAGGCCGCGCATGTATGTTCGGAAGCCATCGTTTCGCTTTAGCGAACTCTGTAATTCGGTAAACGTTTGAATTAGTTCGCTGTCGGCTTCAATGTCGCTTGTTACTTTAGAAGATTTCGCCTGGGTTAGCACCACGACACCAAATCCCGTGACTGGCGACGCGATAATTTTCGCGGACACAGACCAAGGACTACGTCGTGCCCACCCGTTCAGGACCTTTGTGAGAACCTCGGCATAGTTGATGCGATCAACCGCTTTCGCTGACCGCAGTGTGGGAATGTCAGCATCCATCGTTCCAGGCGTCGCGCTCGGTTCAACGATGGCGCAGGTGTCCTTAACCAGTGCCTGTTCGAACTCATCGCAATCAAAGTACCGAAAAATGAGGGGTTCGATCGCAAGGTCTGCGTTGCGTATGATTTCGTCGCGATTTAAAAGCTGATCGGAGTTCTCCAATTGCGCTGCAGCACTACGAAAAGTCCTTCCAACGTCGTCGATGATTTTCTGTGCGTCTTTTGGTGAAAACTCATGTTCGGGTGGGAAAAACGGCAACTGCAGTAGTTCATACTTTTGAACTTTATCTCGCTCAGTTCCCCAGTTCGCGGACGTATGGAACAGGAAATATGTCGCGAGTTTTGATCGGAGAAATGCACAGAGAAACATCAACAATGACCCATCTTTGTCTTCGCCCGTTATTGATTGCAATGAGTCCTGAAACAGAACATTGAAATCGCAGTAGGCAACTTTTGAGAAGCCCTGGGAAATCAAGACTAAAGGTTTTTGAAAAACTGCAGGGTCGCGAACTCGGTAATATTGTTCATAAGGACTACCAATCGGGTCGCATTCATCCTTTCGCAAAACAAAATCGATCTCTTTCTTCGCGTCAACAAACAAGTGACTTGGCTTCCACCATGGATACATTGGTCTATTCGTACTTTCAGGATCGAGTGTCTTTCCGCTTTCATCGGGTTGGAATCCTTGACCGCTAACGAAGCGTTTTGGTTTCCGAGCGCTGCCTACCATGTTCTCAAGCCGTGGATAGCTCCTCAGTCGGTTCAGCAACCGAATGTCCCGGGGCGTGCCGCGCAGGTACATCTTCCAAAGACTCGGCACTTCCTTTTGTTTGGCAAACGCAATGACTTCGTCGGACCAAAGGCGCTGGCGATCCTGCGGAGTAATCACAACGACCCCTCGACGCGGATCGCTTCGATTTGCCTGTGGACTGATATACTCGATCGGATATCGTTCTATTGATGCGTCGGCAATTCCGTAACGGACGATCATCGCCGGACACGCGGCATCCTCGAACAGGATGAAACTGAGATCCGCAAGCTGTAAAACCTCTTCAATGTGGTTATGTTCAAACCACTTTTCCTGAAATTCATTTGTCCGATTCAAAAACACCTTCGACGGCAAGACCAAACACACTCGACCGTCTTTCGAAATATGCTGCGGACACTTCCACATGAATGCGTGGGCGATCTGACGGCTTGGAAGTTTCTGTTTGACGTTCTCTGCGTACCACGATTCAGCAACGGGATCATTGGGTTGATTGCGGCCAACCCACGGTGGGTTCCCGACAATCAAGTCAAACTCAGGAAGAATCTGCCGCAGAAGCTCGTCGTCAAAGAAATTACGGCAAATGATTGGACGAGGCTCATTTGTTGGTTCATCCTGTTCTCGAAGCAATAATGGAGGCAACAAGCGACCGTTTGCTGCTAACTCACAAATGTCACGTGGATCGAATTGGTCAAGTAAAGCAAGGTAGAGGCTGAAGCAAGTGATACGGCAAGCGGTCTCATTACTATCGACTCCAAAAAGATTGTTTTGGAGGATCTGAACCAAGGCTTGCCACCGCGTTGAACTCTGACGAGCAGGATTTTCAAACCGCCAACGCTCTGCCATGCGATTAAACATCGCCACGAGGAAGATTCCAGACCCGCATGCCGGGTCCAGCACTCGCATTTCCAGAACATTCGCATCTGGCCGAATTGCGGTATCCAGCATAAGTTCTGCCAGATGTTTCGGAGTGTAGTAGGATCCAGATGTTCGTTTGGAACTTTTCGCGTCCGAAACAGCAATCTGTTGTTCGATCCCGAGGAACTCTTCATAAATCGCACTAATCGTTTCAACGGGAATAAAGTTGAAATCGTAAGCCCAGAATCCAAGCGTGGTCTGGCCGCTTCCGACCTCATCGCCTTTCAAAAACCGACTCAGAGTACGGATGTGCCGGTGATCAATTCTGACCTTTTCCTCGTCCAGTTCTTCCTCAAACAAGCTTCCATTGAACACGTCCTGCAACTTCGAGAACAATTTGTACAGCGCTTCGACTGCCTCGGACGCATCCACTGTGTCAAACAGTTCGCGCAGATTATTGACACCTTCGACCCCAACCGAAGCAAAAAAAATGCCGTCGATGATCTGTCGGTCAATCAGATAGCAGACAAAGATTGTTCGACCGAGCAGGCTATGAATTCGAGAAAGAGAAAGTCGATGATCGACTCCATGGAGCGCAACTGCCGTCGCGTTCAGATTCCGAAGAAGATATTGATCGACGGTCTGCTCTCTATCGAAGCTTTCCGCATGATCTTCGTATATTCGCCCCGACTCAATGCGGTAGACCAGGCGTTCCACTTCCAACGCATCAGAAACACGGTTCAACCGCTCCACCAATCGATTTCCACCGGTTGCTTCTGATGTTTCACTAGCGGGCGCTGCGAGCCCGGAAAACGCGAGAACTTCGGTTTGCGTCGAAATGATCAGGAGTGTGGCGATTCCCTGATTCCATACGAATCGCTGGAAGCGCCGCATGTCACTGTCACGGCACTGAACCACTTCCTTGAAGTAAACAGTCGGCTTTCCATCCACGAAAAGGATGGCATTAAGTCCGATCTGTTCCCATGTGCGACGAAGCAGGGGCGCAACAGAAAGTCCGCCCAATTCATCGATTGAACGAATCAATTGCCGACCGCTGGCTTTCGTAAGGCCGAGCTGTTTCGAGATGGAGGTGGAGAGTCCAGTCATGGCGTCAAAACGAAGGATTGAATAAGTTGTCTGTTTTTGCAGTTTACAGACTTACGGCGTAGTTGTCCCCTCTGATTCAGGCAGCGTTTGCTGTTCCGTCAACGCAAACTTTGAAAAATGCCCGAGGAGACCAAAAAAAGTCAGTGGAAGACCAAGGGCAGGTCTGTTTATTTGGATTTCGCCATCCCAGGATTCTGCCTCTCGTCCTCAGCCCCCCTCTGCCATTTGGAACTCCACGCTTGATACAGTAAACAACGACGGGCGCTAACCCGCAACAGCCACCGGGCTTGGCCAAGTCCGTAACGGCAATCGATGTACATCACGGACACGCGCCGTTGGCGTACCAGAATTCAAGGCGAACCGAGACGCCGAGTGCCGTTGTGGTTCCCGGTGCTCTTGTCGATCTGAATGAACTCAAGAAAAGTATGCCAGCAGGATCAGCGGCCACACTCCACTGGAGAGCCGGACGCGGGAGATCCGCCAGTCTGGTTCGGAGCGAGGGGAGGTTCAATTCAAAGAGCCTTCCCGATCCCTGTCTTTGCTGCCGAGACGAATTCGAAAACACTTTAACCCTTATCCCGAATTCTTTGATTGCTGAACCAGTGTCGGACGTGCGGGCAGGCAGATCAGGATTGCGGCGAGCAGGGCGAGAGAGAGATGGACTTCATTGATGAATCGTGATTGCTCATGAAGTGACAGAAACTCGGGACCGCGCACCTGACCCGGCGGAGTAATCGCACGCTGCAGCGGCGAATAGACGGCGACGTAGTCGTATCCGGCAATGGCGGCGGACAGCACGCAAAGCGTAAATCCTGCGATCAGATTCCTGCGGTTTTCTCGAGGAGCCGTCGCGATGGCGAGCCCGGTGGATGTGATGGCGGTGCTCAGGCAGATGGTTCCGAACAGGTAGTAGAGCGGAAACCGGATCGTTGCCAGGCGATCTTTGTCCATCGAATCAAATTCCGGCGTGCGTTGTTCGGCAATGCTGGTCATCACAAACAACGAAGCACCGCCGATCCATGCGACGAGAGACAAGCGGGCTGTAGTCAAAAACACCGCGTTCAAAATACGGGACAGCAGGGACACTGGAGACAGACCTTTTTCAACGTGATTGCTGAACAGAATGTTCAGCGATGCAGGAATGGAGGCACGGTCAGATCGACAGACACAGGGAAAACGTCATTCTACAGGATCAGCATAGCGTCGCCATAGCTGTAAAAACGATAACGTGCTTCAATTGCTTTTCGATAGGCTTCCATCGTCAATTCGTACCCGGCCAGCGCGGCCACAAGGACCAGCAATGTAGAGCCGGGCAGGTGAAAATTTGTAAGCAGGCGATCAATCACCTGAAACTGATAACCGGGCCGGATAAATAACTGCGTCCGCCCGTCCCACGGTGTGATCTGACCGCATGCCGCGTAAGCAGATTCCAGAGTTCTGACAGTCGTCGTGCCGACGGCAGTCACCCGGTGCCCGGTTGATTTCGTTTCAGAAATTGCATGGCACGTCGCAGCCGAAAGACGACACCACTCGTCGTGCATGCGATGTTCAGAAAGCCGTTCGGTCGTGACCGGTCGAAAGGTACCGATGCCGACATGCAACGTGACTTCTGCGGAATTGAGTCCTCGGTCTCTGCACTTCTGCAACAGCTCAGGACTGAAATGCAGCCCGGCCGTCGGAGCGGCGACGGCACCAGGTTCTGAAGCGTATGCTGTCTGATACCGAATTTGATCGTCCGCATCGGCCAGCTTGCGACCCATATAGGGCGGCAACGGCAGACTGCCGTATTCCGCCAGGATTTCCAGAGATGTGCGAGAGTCCGAGACCGCAGCCTGCCAGCTTCCGTCATCCAGCTTTTGTTTCAGTGTCAGCAGCAGCAGCGAACTCGACTGTGGGAGCGCTGATTCGGCCCCATGACCTGGCTGGTCGTAGGCACGCACGACCGTAATCGTTTCGCCCGGTTGCAGTCGACCGCGCGTGTCGCACAGGATGATCCATTCACCGTGGGCCGACGATTCAACGAACAGTCCTTCCCAGCGTCCGCTGGTCGCCGTGCGAAAACCAAACAGCCGTGCTGGGAGGACCTGCGTATTATTGAAGACCAGCAGGTCTCCTGGATCAAGAAACGCCGGCAGTTCGCGAATGTGCGAGTGTTGAATCGAGCCCTGTCCACGATCCACCACAAGCAGCCGGGAATCATCACGCCGCGCGGCGGGACGTGAGGCGATGAGGTCAGGTGGCAGGTCGAATTGCCATGTCGAAAGTTGATCGGGGTCCAGTGGTGACATAGCGACGTTTTAAACATGGCGGAGCGACTGAGCTGCGTAGGCGACGTCGCTCCGCGACTCGCATTTCGGGAAGAAGTGGCGAGTGGTTGGTGGCGAGTGGCGAGGCGATCTAGGACGTCGCTCCGCGACCCGCATTCTCTTCACGGATGCCCGAAAACAACGCCGCACGATGGGAACCATAAGCCACCGGAGACGCCATCGCCACGGTGGGACCGGGGAATCTCAGTCGGCGGAGCGACTGAGCTACGTAGGCGACGTCGCTCCGCGACTCGCATTCCTCTTCACGGACGCCCGAAAACAACGCCGCACGATGGGAACCATAAGTCACCAGAGACGCCATCGCCACGCTGGAACCGGGGAATCTCAGTCGGCGGAGCGACTGAGCTACGTAGGCGATGTCGCTCCGCGACTCGCATTCCTCTTCACGGACGCCCGAAAACAACGCCGCACGATGGG
>JAYTAK010000421.1:0-1760 GCA_043737515.1 Candidatus Kuenenia sp.
GAAACTCGAACAATATGAACCTGCATTGTCTGACCTGCAGCAGGCGTTGCGGATTCAGGAGACCTACGTCACAGCGTGGAATAACTGCGGTCTGGTCTATATGCAGCAGGAAAAGTACGAGAACGCTCTGCAAGCATTCACGCGGGCGTCTGAGCTGGAACCCATGGACATGCGCTGGCTGGGCCACCGTCGCGCGGCTCTGCTGAAGCTGAATCGTTTTGCGGAAGCGCAGAAGGATGCTGCCAAACTTGCCTGGCTGGAACAGTTGAACCAGCTCTCGCAGCAGGCATCCCGCAACGCACGCAATCCTGCCGCATGGATTGTGCGCGGAAAACATCTGATGAATGGAAGCCAGTATGGTGCCGCCATTCAGGATTTCACTCGCGCCCTGATCGTGAATCCCGGCAACACGGATGCATTGACAGGACGAGCAACGGCATGGATGGCGACAGGTGACCTGCAAAAAGCCATGCTGGATTGCGACGAATCGATTGTCATCCGTTCGACGCAGGAAGCTCATTCACTCCGCGGTGATCTCTGGATGCTGATGGAGAACTTTGACAACGCGATCAGCGATTTTGAAACAGCCGGACGATTCGACGAACAGGTCGCGGTTGCGTATGAAAAACGCGCCGATGATCGCCGCGAGGCGGGACAGGCAGAGGACGCGAAAACCGACGTTCAACGCGCACAGGAGATTCGCAACGCCATGGTTGATACTGAAAACAGTTCGAAGCCGCCGCAGTCTGCGGAAGGTTTTGATCCGGCAGCCGGCGACGGGGCGAGTCGGAACTAGGTGAACCGGACATGATGCGGGTGGTAAAAGTATCTCCAACACCATTCGACGTTTCGCACTGCATGTGTGTGAACAGGAAGCGACGATGATTGGCGGCGATTCAGACGACGAAATGCGACGTGTCAAGATTTGGTTCTTCTGTCTCGTTGTCTACATCACGACGGGGTGGATTGCCTGGACAGAACTCGAATACTTCGTCTGGGGCAAGTCTGCCGATGCCGAGATTCTCAGCGTAACGGAATCGTATTCGACAGGCCGCTACGGTCGGCGTCACCCCAACCAGAACGTGGAATTCTCCTTCACTGAGGCAAACGGCACACATCGAACCGAGCGTGAGACGGTCGATATCAACTGGCAGGCTCCCGGGAGCGGACAAACCAAGATTGAGTATTTTGCAGGCATCGAATACTCGGCCCGGATCGCAGGAGTCGCCTGGAAGTTTCCTGCCTGGATCTTTCTTGCGATGACGGTTGTCGGGAGCATCTTCGCGATCCGACTGTGGCGACATGCCAGCGAAATGGTCGAAGGCATGTCAAAGCCAGGCCAGCCACCTTCAAAGAAGCAGCGTTCGAGCGGGCGTCGGTAGGCTGAACTGCGAGCCGGTATGGGCTCGGATGGAAATAACAGTCTGGCGCTGTTTAGGCAAGAAAATTATGAGGTAAGAAGATGAGTCGCATTGGAGTTGTCTAATTTTCCTACCCCGTAATCTTCTTGCCATGAATTGCGATTCCGCTTGATCACCCTCCCGCGTCCGAGGCACAGGGAAAATGTTCAGTGATTGATTGCATCAACTGATGCCTCCTTGTTAAGCAGGGAGTCGGAAGTTTTGTAACCGTTCACGTCATATCGAGCATGACCGTTTGAACCACAGATGGACGCGGATGAACACAGATTGACAGTTGACTTATATCTGTGTGAATTTGTGTTTATCTGTGGTTGCTGCCGTAGGTTGCATGATGAGGCG
>JAYTAK010000422.1:0-9597 GCA_043737515.1 Candidatus Kuenenia sp.
GGTGCCTGGAATCCGCAGTTCATAAACAGTTTTGCCGGGCCATGATTGAAGACGTCCGTCGCCACGCTGCGAACCCAGCAGACGTCATCGACGATCGCCCGATGATGCGGCAGCAGTTCGCTCAAGTCCATGCCGCAGTCACCCCAGCGTCCGAAATGCCGGTTCGATCCCAGCAATTTGGCATCCGCCGGAAGAAAGGCGAACCGCCGCCCCTCCGTCATACTCGCGGGCGGAGTCTGGCCATGGTACTGATTCAGCACAGGCTTTGGCGTAAATAATTCGAGCTGGCTCGGGCCACCGGCCATAAACAGAAAGATCACATTTTTTGCCCGCGGGGCAAAATGCGAATCACGCACGGCCATTGCTCGTTCCGCAGCCATCGTTTCAGCATTGAGCAGCGTCGAAAGCGCTACGCCCCCCAGCCCGAGTGCGGAATTCTGCAGGAACGTGCGCCGGGCATGATGGGCATGGGCTGATGACTGAGTCTGATTCGTGCTGGCCGGGTTCATGCTGGATCCTCAAGCGGGACAAATTGTCGTCAGGGTCCGACGATGATGGTTTGTTCAGCATACGCGATTCGCCGTTCAGTGCGAAGTGAAAATCTGTCTCCGTCAAAATTCATCGCTTGTTGAAACTTGTCGCCCCGGTTCCTTTTCGAATCGCAAGTCAATCCATTAAGCTCTACGGTGAAACGGTTAAACCCAGCCAGATTTATTTCCACAGGGATGATATCATGCGTCACACAGTCAGCTTGATTCTTGGGGGCGGTAAAGGAACGCGACTGATGCCGCTGACTGAATACCGATCCAAGCCCGCCGTCCCGCTGGGCGGAAAGTATCGACTCATCGACGTTCCGATTTCAAACTGCATCAACAGTAACATCAACAGGATGTACGTGCTGACACAGTTCAATTCCGTGAGTTTGCATCGGCATATTCGTCAGACTTACAACTTTGACCTGTTTCACAATGGCTTCGTGGAAATCCTTGCGGCGCAGCAGACGCTGGAAGGGACCGACTGGTATCAGGGCACGGCGGATGCCGTCCGCAAGCAGGTGCGGTTTCTCAAGGAATACGGCATCAAGCATGTACTGATTCTGTCCGGCGATCAGCTTTATCGCATGAATTTCAATGAGATGCTGGCGACGCACATCAATGCAAACGCGGATGTGACGATTTCCACGGTCCCTGTCCACGCCGATGCCGCACACAGCTTCGGTATCATGCAATTGAACGATACTGGCCGAGTTATCGATTTCGTCGAAAAGCCAAAGGACAATGCGTCACTCGCCAAGGTCCGAACACCCGCCGCATGGATTGAAGGCAAGGGAATTGAACCCAAAGGTCGCGAATATCTGGCCAGCATGGGCATTTATCTGTGGAACCGGGATCTGCTCGTCGATCTGCTGGAATCCACCAGCCATGACGACTTTGGTCAGCACATTTTTCCGATGGCGATCAAGAATCACCATGTTCAGACACACTTGTTCGATGGCTATTGGGAAGACATCGGCACGATCAAAGCCTTCTACGACTGCAATCTGGCGTTGACTGACGCAAATCCTCCGTTCTCGTTTGCGGATCGCCGAGCCCCCATTTTCACTCGACCGCGTTTCCTGCCATCAACACGAATGGCGTCCTGCACCGTGCGCGACAGCCTGATCGCAGACGGCTGTTTTATCGGCACCAGCACCATCATCGAAAAATCAGTCGTCGGCATGAGGACACACATCGGGAAGGATGTGATCCTGAAGAATTCTGTCCTCATGGGTGCCGATTTCTATCCGACAACCGACGACCATTTGTATTCATTCGGTGACTCATCAGCCGTTTGGGGCATCGGTGATGGTGCCTATATTGATGGTGTGATGCTGGACAAGAACGTCTGCATCGGCCGCAATGCCAGAATCGTCGCCAGTGAAGCACCGGCGGCGGACTGCGATTTTGGCGAAGTGCTCGTGCGCGACGGCATCCCCTGCGTCCGCAAAAACGCCCGTGTGCCGGACGGTTGGCGATTTCCCGCAAAGTAGCCTTCACGCTCTGCGTGAAGTAAGCCGAACGAGCACAAATCCTTCGAGTAGTGCCGGAACTCGCTTTTTTGAAGGCGGGCTTTGTCGGGGTTGCTGGCTGAGCGTGAAGTTTGGTGGCCTAATAGTTTCTCCGGGAAAGACGTTCGTTGGAACCTTCAGCGATTCCTGACGCAGTGTTTGACACAAGTGGTCGTGTTCACGCTAATCCATGTTGGTTCACAGGAATCTCAGTCGGCGGAGCGACTGAAAACAAAAACACTTCTGGCTCCCTGCCTAAAGTCAAGAGACGACATCCCAAACGATGTTAACCGCGACATTTCAGAAAAAACCAAAGATTGTTCTGAAACCTGAATGCCTCAGGGATTCACGTCCTCACGGCTTCATGCGCAGAATGCGATTATTGCCCATATCGACAACATAGAGCCAGCCATTCTCCCATGTGACGCCGTGCGGATGGCTGAGCCGAATTCGAGCATCGCCCCGCCCCTGTCCGAGGATCGTCGTCACTTCGCGCGTCTGCGAATCCATGCGTCGGATGGCAGCGTTTTCGTCGTCGGCGATAAAGACATTGTCCGCATCATCTACGCACAGATGTTTGGGCGATCCGAACTGCGAGTTCCGCCCCGGGCCGTCTGTAAATCCCTTCGTTCCGGTTCCTGCGAATGTTTGAATAGTGCCATCCGGCAAGACAGCTCGAAGTGCATGGCCACCGCGTTCGAGGATCCAGAGATTCCCCTTCGAATCCTGCGCGACGGCTCGTGGGTCCACAAGCGGGCTTTGGATGGCTATATCACCATCCTTCGGCACACCTTTTTTGCCATTTCCCGCAACGGTCGTCACCAGCCCGGACTTCAGATCGACAGCACGAATTCGGCGATTGTTGAGATCGGCAATGTGCAGCACGTCGTTGGTCGGATTCAGCGTGATGCACATCACAAAGTCAAATGTCGCTGCCGTGGCCGGACCGCCATCGCCGCTGAATCCCTTCTGACCTGTCCCTGCGATAGTGGAAATCACACCGGTCGCCGAATCCACCTTGCGAACGCAGTGATTCCAACTGTCGGCGATGTACAGGTCGCCGTTTGGCGTGACCGCGCAGTTGTGCATGCCGTTGAAAGTTGCGGCAGCCAGCGTGCCGCCGTCTCCCTTGTAACTCTTTGACCCGTCGCCACCCGCAAGATGCAGTGTACCGGCCGCATCGAACTTATGGACTCGGCCACCTTCCAGTTCCACAATCCACATGTCGCCGTGAGAATTGAAATCGACGCCAAAGGGCGACGTGAGCGGACTGCTCTTCGCATCCCACGTTCCGCCTTCCGCCATCATCAAGTCGCCCACGATGAATTCCACTTCACCAGCGATCGATGTACCGCTCGGCAGAGCTGCCATCGCGGTCAATAATATGGACGTGGCGATTCGGATTCGATCTATGTTCAATGCAGTCTTCATTGGCGTTTTTTCGTTGATTGGGGAATGGAAGCACTGATGTACAAGAGCTTTGGAAAAACTCGTCTAACCGTTAGCCGCAGGCGTACGCAAAACGGACAGAACGAATACGCCCGCGGCTGACTGTTCAACGAAAAAACTTCTGCATCAGACCTTAAAATTCGCCTAATGTAGCCGTCTCGCTCCGCCGAGACGAGCCCACAAGGGCCCGCGTCGCGATGACTCAGCCGTACCCAAACATCAGCCACGTTGAATCTTGTGGGCTCATCACGCGGAGCGATGATGGCTACATTTCCGCCAGTCGCAGACTGCGACCGTCCACAATGATTTTCCCATCCAGCAATACCTGAGCAGACGCAAAATCTTTCACCTTGCAGCCGATCTCTTTTCGCAGAGCCGTTGTCGAAACCTTTTGGTGGCCCAGTTGTTGTTCTCGCTGCAGGATTTTCAGAATTGTTGCGGCGACTGCCCTTACTTCGTCTGAATCTTCCGATTTCGATGACGACGTTTTCGAAGTCGCTTCGAAATTCGTCGTCGGATTCACCCAATCCGGGTCTGCCCCAGGAATCACAATCCGCGACGCTCCGCCATGACGACGCTTCTCAATCCTGATCTGCACAGGAATCGCATCCGTCATTTCGGTCACATGAGAAATCACGCCCACTTTGCGTCCCTGCGCTTCGAGATGCGTCAGAGCATTCATGGCGGTCGTCAGTGTTTCAAGATCCAGGCTTCCAAAACCTTCATCGATAAACAGCGATTCAATCCGCAGCCGATTGGATGTGAGCGACGCCAGACCCAGAGCCAGCGCCAGTGAAACCAGGAATGATTCACCACCGGAGAGTGAATGCACGGAACGCCGTTCTTCTCCCATATCGCAGTCGATGACGATCAGATTCAGCGATTCCGGAAGACGTTCCAGACGATAGCGTGCCGATAGTTGAGTCAACTGATAATTCGCATAGCCCAGCAGAACATCCAGCGTGCGGCGCTGAGCGATCATGCGGAATTTGTCGCCTTCTTTCGAGCCGATCAGTTCGTTCAGCTTGAGCCACGGCTCAGCAACGGCTAACTGTTCGGCCAAACGCTGAGTCAACTCAGTGTTCTGATTCCGCTGTCGATCATCGTTCTTAATCACATCCTGAGCGGTTTCCTGCACGGTTTTCGCCGCTTCCAGCTCTCCCTTGACTCGCTGCTCGGCCTCAAGGACAACAGCTTCATCGTCGGGCACAGGTCGCTTGTCAACGTGTAGCTGCATCTGCTGCTGGTAGACATCACAGGCGCTGGATGTTGAGGTGACACGTTCATCCAGGCTCTTGAAGTGTGTGCGTTCAGTCTCGAACCATGCCGCATCCCGAGCCAGCACTTCATCGACATCGGTGATCGTCAGCGTGCGTGACGAACTTGCGTTGAACGATTCCAGCCAGGCCATCATCGCGGCTTGCGCGGTCTTCAAGCCGTCTGTAGTCTGCTCGGCGTTCGCCTTTGCAGATTTGTGTGCTTCTTCCGCAGCCGCCAGAAGTTTTTCACCAGCGTGTTTTGCTGCCGTGCCTTCATCAACGGTCTGACCAGCCGTTGTCAGACGTGCCGCAAACTCCTGCTGCACAACATCGACGGCGCGGCCTGCAAGCAACTGTTGCCGCTGCTGCACATGCCTGTCACGATCGCCGACAGTTGCTGTGTGTTCGGTCTCGCACGCCTTCAGTGCGTTTCGCGCCCTGGTCATTGCCTCTTCCAGCGGCTCGATGGTCGCATGTGCTGTCAGAAGGCTGGTTGTGACCCCGTCCAGTTGCTCCTGAATCTCGCCGCAGGATTTCGTGGAGGCCACGAATGTGTCTCGAAACATCACAGCACCGGCGGTAAATTCGTCTTTGGCATTCGGCAACGCGCTGAACAGCCCGCCCAATGCGACCAATGCGTCACGCGATGCTTCATTCGCCTTCTTCAACGCCGATTCAGAGACCGCGTGTTTCGTGGCTGTGATACTCGTCTGCTTTTCCAGTTCGGTGACAGCGTGCTGACGCGATTGATGTTGTGCCGCTGTTTTTTCAACAAGCTCACGACGCTTTTGAGTCAACTTTGCCGCATCTCGCTGAGCTTTCTCATCTGCTGTGATCTGTCTGAGCGACGTTGCGACAGCGTCCAGTTTGCTCGCTACGACGCCTTGCCGTTCGACTTCGGGCAACGCCAGGACCATCGCGACTTCAGCATAATCGACAGACGAAAACGCGGCGTTTTCGATGGACGCCTGCAATTTGTTTCGGACCCTTTGCTGCCTGGCGATTTGCTCCAGTCTCGACTTCGAACCTGCAACAAGTCGCTGAACTTCGTTATTCAACTTGTCACGTCGTGTCTCCAGTTCTTTGCAGTGATCTTTCGCGGCCTTAACCGCCGTTGCTTCGAAATCCGGTGCATGATCGCTGTACGGATGCGACTCAGAACCACAAACAGGACACGGCTGGTCTGGCTGCAATGACAATCTCAATCGCTTCGCATCATCATCGACTGCGGCAACGATGCGTTCCAACTGATCACGCGATACCTGAGCATCACGGATTGCCGCTGGAACATCCACGTCCTGATGCTGCTTCAGAGTCGCGGTGTCCTGAGTCTGCTGCGACTCCAGCTCGGCAATCTCCTTTTCGATGTTGTCAGTTTCATCGCGAAGCCGATACCGTTCGGCCAATTCCTGCTGCAGCGTCGTCAGCACGCGATGCAAAGCGTCCAGCTCAATGCGTTGCTGAGCCAACCGCTCGCCATCAAACTTTCGCTCCGCCGCTTCGGCGTCCAGAAGTGTACTTGCTACAGCTTCCACCTGTTGCTGAACCTGCAACAAGTCGTCCCGTTTCGTCTCGAGTTCATGCTGTTCGGTCTGCAAAGTTTCCGTTAACAACTTCAGCTTGTCGCGAAGCTGAGTGGCCTCAGATCCTGTCGCGATCGCTGTATCCAGACGATGCTGCCACGTCGCAGCCTCCTTCACAAACGGAACGTACGCCGTCAGTTTTTCACGCCGCGCTTCCAGAAACTGTTGCTCGTCAAGCAACGCCTGTTTTCGCCGGCCTGCGTCATCATGTTTTCTGGTCGCCTCGTTTACGGCAGCCGTGGCACTCGCCAGCGCGGCGTGGGCATTCTTAACTCGCAACTGCAATGGCTCAAGCTGCGCATCCAGCTCCAGCGCAAGCTTCACCTGCGGAGCCGCCGCCAATTGTTCCTCCTGAACCTGCGTTAACCCTGCGGTCGCAGTCACAAGGCGGTCAGTGGCGGTCTTCAGCGTTTCATTGTGAGACTTCAACGCCGTTTCAGCACTCTCAAACGCCGTTCGAGCGGCCTCAACAGCCTTGACGGCCCGTACTTCATTATCCCGCAACGCACGTGCCGCATGACTGACGTTCTCGGCAAGCTGCAACTCCGCGCGCCGACCTGATGCAGCATCACGAAGCCCAACTGCCGCCGTGAAAGCGGCGTTCGCCTGCTCCACCGCAGCCGTCAGAGTTGCATGTTGGCGGAACCATTCCGCCCGAGCTTCATGTTCCTTCAGGTTTGACTCCAACTGTTTGACATGGCTCGTTGCAGCCGACAATGCTGCATCCGCTTCCGCCCGAGCTTCATCGGACAACGCCCGAAATCCCTGAAGCTGAGCTTCCAGAGTCTCGACCTCTTTCTTTTCTTGCGAATACCGTTCAAAGACGGCGCGCGAAATTGCTGCGAAATGTTCCGTGCCCGTCAGCGCCTGGAGTATTTCCGCGCGCTGCCGGTCGTCGGCTTTCAGGAAAGTCGCAAAGTCGTTCTGAGCCAGAAGGACGGCTCGCGTGAACTGTTCGAACGTCAGGCCAATCTTTTCTTCGATCGCAGCCTTGACCAGCGTCTTCTTGCCGCCTTCCGCCACGACCCCTTCGCCGCCTGGTGCGATATGGCCGCGATACAACGCCATCTCGACCTGCTGCAGTTTGCCGTCCGGCTTATTGTGACTGCGGCGGACGCTCCACCGCGCCGTCCATTGCTGCTGATCGACGCCGACAAACGCGACTTCGGCAAATCCATAGGCCGTGTTGCGCCGCAGCAGCATCCGTGTGTCGTTCTGCTTTTCCCCGTTTGTCAGTTCCGCCAGGCGACCGACCTGGTTCAGTCTCGGAGTCTGGTCAAACAGTGCCAGGCAGAGGGCATCCAGGAGCGTGCTCTTGCCAGCTCCGGTCGCCCCGCTGATTGAAAACAGTCCGGCGGTTCTGAGCGGGTCTTTTGTGAAATCGACAGAATGCGTGCCCGCCAGCGACGCAATATTGCACAGGGTGATGCGTTCTATTTTCATCAGCCGCGAACCTCATGCAGCAGGATTTCGCGAAAGGCGTCCAGCACGCGAGAGTCCGGATCGTTGCCGTACTTTTCGCGATAGGCATCCTGAAAGATGTCTTCCGGATCGATCGTCCTGAGGTCCAGTTGATGAGCAGCGACTGCGGATTGACCGGCTGCAGCTTCACGCTCAGCACTTTCGACTTTAATCGACGCCAGGCGCAACGGCTTGCCGTCCAGCGCCTGTTCGACACGGCGTCTGCGGAGGGGATCCGGCCCTTCCTCCAGAATCCGCACTTCCACAAACGGATGCTGTTCAGGAGGCAGCGTGTCGTCCAGATGCACGGCTCCCAGTTGGCCAAGAACGTCGTCGATCACCCCTGCACCGCTGGCTGGTACTCGCAACAG
This sequence comes from Candidatus Kuenenia sp., assembly GCA_043737515.1. Taxonomy (GTDB): domain Bacteria; phylum Planctomycetota; class Planctomycetia; order Planctomycetales; family Planctomycetaceae; genus SXXK01. The sequence goes on from JAYTAK010000422.1 coordinate 8,171, forward strand.
CATTGCAACGCGCGGAATCAGAATCTCTGCGATGGAAGACAGTTGTGTGTTTTCGAAAGTCAGCTTCAGCACCTGATGACGGTAACCAGCTTCCGCAAACGACAGAGGAATCGGGCTGCCGCTGTAGCGAATCCTTCCGTTGTCGAACTGCTGAGCACGATGCAGATGCCCCAGCGCCACGTACGCAATCTGCCGGTCGAAGATGTCCGGGCCAATGGCTTCAGCTCCGCCGATCACCAGCCGACGCTCGGAGTCCCGTGATTCTTCCCCGCCATGCAGATGACAGTGTCCCAGCGCGATCAACGCCGCATCAGGGTTGAGTTCCGCTCGGAGCGCGACCGCCGCTGCCGTGGTGCGACGATAGAGTTCTCGCACACCGTCCAGATACGGATCGACCGCGTTGTTTACCAGCGGAACATCGGATGGGCGCAGAAACGGGACGGCCATGGCGATTGCTTGCACGCGACCGGCATGATCCTTCAGTGGAACCAGAAACTTTGCCAGCTCGATGTTGCCCGCGTCGTCCTGACCGACCGTGCCGACCACCGAAATATTCAGTGAGTCCAGCAAACCGGCCGGCGCTTCCAGCCTCGCGCCCGCATCGTGATTGCCGGCGGTCAGCACGATCTGCAGCGCGGGCAGCGCCGCATGCGCGTCTCTCAGAAAATTGTAGAAACGCTTCTGAGCCGCTGCCGACGGATTGATCGTATCGAACACATCACCCGCGACGATCAAAGCATCGGGCCGCTGAGACTGCAGTTCGGCCAGCAGCCATTCCAGGAAACAGCGATGCTCGTAGTCCCGATCGAACCCGCAAAACGACTGCCCCAGATGCCAGTCTGCGGTATGAATAACGGTCAACATGCGTGTGCCAAATCTGTGACTCGGTGCCAAAGGCACATAATGTGATAGCCCGGGGCAACGCCCTGGATTTGCTCCAATGCGTTTGAGGTTTCCGCATTGTAGGCTGGGACCAGCGGCTGATAAGCCGCGCCGGCCCACAGATAGCACCCATGCACACATGGGGACTGTCGTTTTAATCGTGGGATAAGCTTCCAGCTTGTCATTGCTTCTAAACACAGGGCGTTTTCTTCAATTGATGCCAGGCTGGAAGCCTAGCCCACGATAAACCCCGACTAAAACGACAGTCCACATGGTGGGCCGGCGCTCGCGTTGCTCGCTGGTCCCACCCTACTTTATCAGCCTCCTGATTGTGCTCAAACGAATCCTTAACAGCGTTGCGCCGGACGCTGACATTGTGCCGCGTTGCGGCGAATCGCACGACACGACAGGAATGCCAGATCCCTCATGCCCCTACGTCGGCTGCCTCAACGCCAGCAGCTTGGCCAGCGCTTCGGCAAACTGAGTCAGCGATTCTTCGGACGGCAGATTGATCTTCAGCGACTTCTGACCCTTGTCGTCCGTTT